>NZ_BAAFHE010000021.1:0-29091 GCF_054665075.1 Acidisoma sp. 7E03 | reverse complement strand
GAACCTCAGGGCTGAATTTGTTCGTCGTCTTGCTCGTCATAGCTCCACTCTACTTGGAAGTTGGAGCCTCCGGGAAACCCGGTGCGGTTCATTGAGCGCCACGCCTTCATTGGGCTCGAAGCCGGCACGCGGCTTGGCCAGGCGGTACGTGGGAGTTTCGCTGCGGTGGGTGTGCCCTTCGATGCGGCGGTCGAGGTACGCTACTGCAATACCGCTTGTGCCCTGGCGGCCGCCGGTGTGGGTATTGCCGTGGTCGATCCTTTCTCGGCGCAGCAACCTGTCTCTGGGCCTCTCGTGCTACGACCTTTCCTGCCGCGCACCCCCGTTATAAGCTTCGCCATCTGGGCGCAGAACCGTCCTCTCTCTCGTGTTGCACGCAGCTTCCTCGATGAGATTCTGGACAACACCTCTTGAGCCACACCGAATATCTAGGAACTCTGCTTGCAGCAACAACTTCCTAGCCTTCGGTGAGACGGATAACGTAGCCACCACACCAAGGCCGTCAGGCTGCAGGCCCTGCACTAGCGAGCGCAGTTGATGACAACCCTTTCATTGAAAACTAGGAGTGACCGGCCGCTCTCTAAAAGCATTTAATGGCTTCAATAGCGCATGATAACGTCCTTTGTCATGCGCAAAGGCGGTGGTAGGCAGGGGCATGAAAGCCGCGCCCAAACTCACTGCCAACTCGACCTGGATAGCCTCGACCGGTCGCTCGCTTTTTATCAGGAGGTGCTCGGCTTCCGCGTCCTCTTTAGCCGGCCCGAGGATCGCTTCGCCTGTCTCGACCTCGACGGCGTCCATCTCCAGATCGAGGTTGCCAATGTTACGCCCCTGTATGACCGGGTGTTGATTAGCGGCCTGGCCGTGCTGATCCCGATGGAGGAGCGTTGGTATCGCCAGGGCGCCCTTGAAGCTGGTCAAAGGCAATTTGTTGTCGCCGATCCAGACGGCTATCTGCTGCGGCTTTTTTCTCCTCTCGGCACCCGGCCGGTGCGCTTTGGCTCACTCGCCGAGATGCGCGCGGCCTTTGCCGATCTTTCGGATGAAGCATTGCAAGCTCTCGTTGATGAAGCGGTCGCTACCATTCGGAAAGAGTCGTCGTGAGTCTCCCGCTCATGGCGCACCAGGCCACGCTGCGATGAGGGGATGGCTCCCGACCTTCAAGACGCCGCGGCTCCTGCTTCGACCGCGGGAGATGACGGAGTTCGAGTTCTGTCTGGCGATGGATGGCGATCCCCTTGTGACGCAGTTCATTCCGGGACCTTGGCACGATCTGAAGGCCCATCGCGCCTTCGTCGAGATGCGGATTCGCTACCCCTATCCGCCCGGCATGGGCTACTGGAGCCTCTCCATGGCCGAGAGTTTCATCGGCTGGGTGTTCCTGGCACCCGAGGCGCTGCGCGGCCCCGATGTCGAAATCGGCTGGCGGCTGGTCCGCTCGGCCTGGGGCCGAGGCTTTGCGACCGAAGCCGTCGAGCCGGTGCTGCAGCATGCGTTTCAGACGGTCGGCTTGACGCGGGTCGTCGCCGATATCGATCCCCACAACGGGGCTTCCGTCCGCGTCGCGACGAAGCTCGGCTTTCGCCCGGCCGGACCGGTGTCCGATGGCGAGTGGGTGCTGACCCGCTATGTCGTAGAGCACGTGAGGTGACCCCTCCCCTCGTCCCGGCCGCCTCCGCGCGCCTGGTCGCCTCTCCGACCACCGGCGCCCTCCCCGCCCTCATCGCAACTCTCACTGTGCATCGGACAGGCCGGTATCGTAACGCCGCCTCCCGAACGGTCTCCTCGTCAGGATTGGGCGTCGGCTTGCACCGTGGGTCCGACCATCTATGAATCACGCAAAAGTCGCGTTGGGAGTCCTTCTCAAACACGCTCTGAGACCTGCCCGTGCTGAAGAGACGGGTTTACCCGCGGAAATACGTCTCTCGGTCCAGATCCGTGAGAAGACCTGGATGCGTTGGTCGCCAACCGAGTCGTTCCTGTGTCAGCTGGCTTGAGGCCGGGTTGTCGTAGGCGGTGAACGATGCGAGCCAGCCGAAACGCTGGACGGCGTCGCGAGATGTCAGGCTGACCGCGGGAATGTTCAATCGCCGACCGATCAGTTCAGCTATCTGGCGGAAAGGAACGCCCTCGTCAGCAACGCCGTGATAACGCGCGCCTGCCTGACCCTGTTCTAGCGCTAGGCGGAGCAAGACAGCCGCATCTAGGCGATGGACCGCGCTCCACCGGTTTTCTCCATCACCAACGTAGCCCGAATTTTTGTGCTTGCGGGCGGTAGCGACGAGGCGCGGAATGAGACCATGATCGCCTTCCCCATGAACCGAAGGTGCCAGGCGAACGATGGTCGCGCGGATACCGCGTTCAGCCCAAGCCTTGACAGTCGCCTCGGCCTGCGAGCGCATCCAACCAGGAGAGTGCGTGTCCGGCTCCTCATCTTCCGTCGCCGTGCGGCCCGCTGCCATGCCCATGGTACCGAACACGGTCACCAGGGGCCGACCTGATCCCTTCATTGCCTCAGCCAGTACGTCGATCGCACGACGGTCTACGGCGGTGATCGCCGCACCAAATCGATTGACAATGTTGGATGGCGAGCCACCCAGGATGAGACCCAGTCGTCGCCCAAGCGGTATGTCCCCTGGTCCATGGATGAAGGCGAGATGGATGACGCCATCTGCGCCCCGCACCCCCGCGCTTAAGGCATCAGGCTCGTGCAAGGAACCTGCATAGGCTTTCGCCCCGAGTTTGGTGATCTTCTCGGCGGCGCCATGCGACCGCACCAACCCCGTGACCTGATGGCCGGCGCTGATCAACTCTCTGACCACCGCCTGACCAATGAAGCCGCTAGCACCCGTGACAAATACCCGCATTTCCCCGTCCCGCTGAGTTGCGCACAGGGTATCAACACCACAAAAGACGCGCTATGATCAAAACTCCAAAAACACTTATCGAGCGTCTAAATGGATCCCTTGTCACAGGTCATCAGCCTGCTGCGACCACGCGAGTTAAGTTGGCGCATGATCGCGGTGCAGGAGCCTTGGGCTATCTGCTTTCCCGCGGTCGACGCGGTGGTTTTTGGTCAGATGCTTGCAGGAAAGTGTACGCTCGAGCGCGGCGAGGTGCGGCTGACGCTGCAGCCGGGTGACTTCATGATGATGGCGCGCCCCCCAGAGTGGATCATGCGATCAGGCCCCGAGGTCGAGCCAATCGGATTGAAGGCGCTGTTCGCAGATCAAAGTGCGCTCCAAGGAGGCTCTCCCTACGCGTCCGCTGCCCGTTTTCTAGCAGGCCATTTCCTTTTCGCAGACCCCAACGCTGATCTGATCGCGGACATGCTCTCACCGATCGTACACGTGCGCGCTGCCGATGTAGCCGCACAGCGGCTGGGACGTTTGTTGAGCCTACTGGACGATGAGGTGATGGCGGACCGGCCAGGTCGTTCATTAGCGCTCGATCGCATTCTGGAGGTCATCCTCGTGGAGACGCTGCGCCATCGCACCGAGCGTGTAGGATGCCTGCAGCCGGGGCTTTTGGCCGGGCTTGCCGATCAGCGCATCAGCCGCGCACTGCGAGCCATGCACATGGAGCCCAACCGTGCTTGGACGGTCGCCTACCTCGCGCAAGAGGCGGGCATGTCGCGCGCTGGCTTCGCTGCCCGCTTTGCCGAAATCGTGGGCGCTTCGCCTATCGGCTATCTGTCGGCCTGGCGCCTGTCGCTGGCCAAAGCCGCTCTGATATCGACCAAGCGTCCAATGGTGGAAGTGGCCGAGATTGCAGGTTACAGGTCGGTCAGTGCTTTCAGCACTGCGTTCAGCCGTGCTATAGGACTGTCCCCGACAGCTTACAGTCGAACCACGTCGGGCTGAGGCGCATCTCTGGCGACGTGACAATGACAAGCAGCGGGTATGGCGTCTACTGGGGCTGGAATTGGGTTTGAGCCGGATTGCCTCATCCCAAACTCGTGTGGCTTCATACTCCTGCACCGTTGGCACTCAGTAAAAAAAAGCGAGATTTCATGGGAGACTGGCGGATCGTCTCCACCTTGAGCTCAGGCAGGACGTGAACGCGGCGCTCTATAGCGCTTGATCGGTGACGCCAAGGATGCCATCCCCGAACCACACCGCGCGTACCACTGCGCGCGGGTGCCGTAGCGGCGGAGGCCCGGGGTCCTCTAAGCTACATGGATCTAGACTTGGTAGCACGTGACGAATGCTGCATGACCGGGGATTGACTTCCCCCGGGTGCTTAGGGGGCAGTCTCGCCTTCACCAGCCTTGTTCCGTCGGCAGGACGAAGAGTTCGGCCACGTCCATATGTTTCGGCGCGTTCAATGCGAACAAGATCGTATCCGCGATGTCTTCTCCTTCGAGAAAGGTCATACGCCGGGCGAGATCGTCCATCTGCTGACGATAGCTTTCGTCAGTGATCTGATTGTAAAGCTCCGACTTGACGGCTCCAGGTTGGATGCAAGTCACACGGATGTTGTGCTTCGGCGAGATTTCCATCCGCAAGCCGTCGGAGAAGGCCGCCACAGCGGCCTTGGTGGCGCAATATACGGTGAGTCCTGTGAACACCTTGCGCCCTGCGATCGACGACATGTTGAAGATATGCCCCTCATGCTGAGCGATCATGTGCGGCAACACGCCCGCCGTCGCGTTGAGAACGCCGCTGATATTCACGTCGACCATACGCTTCCATTCGTCGACTTTGAGGGAATCCACATCCGACAGCGGCATCAGGCCGGCATTGTTGACCAAAACATCGACACGGCCAAAGCGATCAATCACTGTACCGATGGCGTCCCGCACGGCGCCTGGGTTCGTCACGTCTACTGGCAGTGCGATCGCCTGACCGCCCACTCCTTCGATCGCCGAAACCACAGTCTCAAGCCGCTCCTTGCGACGTGCCATCAAACCGACGATTGCACCCTCCGCAGCCAGCTTCTTTGCCGTCGCGGCCCCAATACCGCTGGAGGCCCCGGTGATCAGCGCGATCTTTCCTTTGATTGTCATCTTAATACTCCTCGTTGGAACCACGACGGGCTGTGGTTATTCAAACGAGGATGACACTACTTCCGGTGATCGTTCTCTTCGCGCGGCGTCTTGCGATCAGTATCGGACTTTTGCGGATTTCGCCAGCCGCCTCGGTCAGCTCTTCCGGTAGTCGCGCGGAGTTACGCCCGTCTCACGACGGAAAACGTGCGCGAAATGGCTGGGGCTTCCATATCCAAGCTGCAGACTGATATCGAGTATCGTTCGATCGGTTTCGCGCAACAGCTGCTTTGCTCGTCCAATACGTTGCGTAGCGAACCAGACGGAAGGCGATTGCCCCATACTGTTCCGAAACGCCCGACTGAAATGAAAGCGGCTCATGCCCGCGGCATGAGCCATTTCATCGAGGTCGAAGGGTTGGTCCAACCGTGTCAGCATGGCAGAGACTGCTTGGCGCAACCTGAAAGCTGGAAGTTGCTCGCCGGTCTTGCGTGCCGACGGACCGGCCTCCGCGTGATGACGGACGAGATGTATGGCTAGACTTTGGGCAATACCCCGAACAAAGTTGCCACTCGGAGGGTAGTCGGCGGTCAATTCGCTTAGCAGACCCGTTAGGAGCCCCGAAAGGACGGCGTCTCTCGCACCGGATACGTCGCGCAGGCGCGGAATTGCTCCTGACCCCATGATTTCTTCCGCTGCAACGGCCAAAAGCGGGAGCCCGATGTAGAGATGCAGTACCTCGAAGGGGGTTTCCGCGTCGCCGCGCCATCGCATCATATAGGGCGCGTCGGCCTGGGTCAGAAAGAAGTCACCTTCAGAAACGCGACGGCCGTGCCAATCCCCGTCCAACTCGCGTTCCTCGATATAGGCAGATCCCGAGGTAATCCAGACAAGGAGCGGTTCTGCTAGAGCGGGGACGAGCACCCCATCTTCCTGAGCCGGACGCCGAATGATCTGAGCTTCAACATCCCGCCACGCATCCCCACCGCTCTGTGCGAGCTTCTCGCCTCGAAGGTGTTGCTCCAACGCTGATCCCGAGGTCCGAAAAACATGGGCCTCCTCCAACACAACTTTCGCCAACGTGCCCAGCTCGATACGCATAACGATTGTTCAGCTCATCACAGTGGCAAGGTCCGACACCGAGCGCAGCCCTCTAAAACGCTGAGATCGGCGCTTTCACCCATATACCGCTATTGAACCTCTACCCCCAAGCGCAGGTAGTCTTGTTAAGAGACCGCACCCGCGGCACCGTGGCCCCAGAAAGGGTCAGCGCTACGTCCTCTCCAGACAAAGCATTGGCTTTGTCGATGCCCCAGAACCCTGCGGCGACCGTTCTCAAACCCGGATCCAGCAGAGCTTGCTTCACGTTGGCATCACAATAACCGAGAACAGCACACGCTTGAATTGCTCTATGGCGCGCGGCGACCGATCAACCTTCATCCGCATCATGGCCCCCTCCCAAGACGATAGGATGAAGACAGCCATGTCATCAGCCTCGATTTCGCGGCGTATCTCCCCTCTCGCCTGACCGGCGCGCACAACTTCCGCGAACGATTGCGTGAGGGAGTTGCAGATCTCTGCCAGATGGGCCCGTAGCAACTCACTATGCTCGGATACCTCCAGACTCATATTGCCAACGAGGCAGCCATATCGCCAGCCGGCGGCTTCCAGCCATTCGGTGATGGCGTCAAAATAGGCTCGGAGCCGTTCGAGAGAGGAACGGGTCTCGTCCCGCAGGGTCCGGTCCATGATGGACTGCGTGCGCTCGTGGTAGCGATCAAGGATCGCGACGCCGAAGGCGTCCTTTGATCGGAAATGGTTGGTGAAGCAGCCCTGGGGAACGCCGGCTTCAGCCGTGATCTCGCGAATACCCGCGCCGGAATAACCCCGCTCGTGCAGCGTCTGCACGCCGGACTCGATGATTTTTTCGCGAAGCGACGGTCTGGCCATTGCTAATAAATACAGTCGAACGTATTGATTGGCAAGGTCGTTCCAGCGCATGGCACCTGACGCCCGCGAGACAACTCCTCCAGTTGTCGCGGCAAGATCCAAGGAGATGAAGACATGACCATCCTCGAATGTGGCCGTGAGACACTGGAAGCCGCGAGCACGGCGCTCGTCGATGCTGGTCCGGTTTACATGGTCAACCTCCTGCGCTACCGGGAGGCGGCCGCTTATGACGCTTCCGGCGATATGCCCAAGTGCTCGGGCCGTGAAGCCTATTTTCAGCGCTACGCCCCGGCGTTCAACAGAGTCGCGCAGGGTGAGGACTACACGCTGTTCTGGGTGGGCAATGTACGGGGCGTGCTCGTCGGCACAGAGGGCGAGGCATGGGACGACATGGTCATCGTCCGCTACGCGAGCTTCGCCACCCTGCAACGCATTCTGGAAAGCCCCGCCTATGAAGAGGAGGCCGCCCCCCACCGGCGCGCAGCGCTAGCGGACTGGAAGTTCATCGTTACGACGCAGCCCGAGCTTCCGAGATGACCACATCTCTGCCCGCCGCCAACGTTCCCCCTGGAAGCGAAACCGTCTTTATCAAGCACTGGCTTGAGACTGGTCGCCACCGGACGAGCTGGATCGAGGCCGGCCCGCCCGAGGGGCCTTTGATGATTTTTCTACACGGATGGCCTGAGTTGGGCTTGGTATGGCGAAGGCAGATTGACCATTTCTCTGCGCGTGGGTGGCGATGCGTCGCACCGGATATGCGCGGCTACGGGGGTTCATCGCGGCCCCACTCCGCCGCGAGCTACGCGGTTCGCGAACTCGTCGCCGACATGGCCGAGTTGCACGACGCCCTCAATGGAGAGCCGGCCATCTGGGTAGGGCATGATTGGGGAAGCGCTGTTGCCTGGTCGATCGCTTCCCATCATGCGGTGCGATGCCGTGGCGTGGTCAATCTCTGCGTGCCCTATTTTTCACGCGGCTTCGCCTTACCGAATCTGGTACCTCTGATCGACCGAAACCTTTATCCGAAGGATCGTTATCCCGTCGGACAGTGGGATTACTGGCTCTTTTATCGAGAACATTTCTCTCGGGCGTCGCGTGCCTTCGAAATCGATGTCGCGGCCACCTTGGCGCTGCTCTACCGCACAGCTCCTCCCCGCATCCCGGGCCAACCAGCCTTTACCGCCGACATCCGAGCACGGGGGGGATGGTTCGGCGCCGCAGGTCACGCGCCGGCCATGCCCCGCGATCGGTCTTTGATAAGTCAGGAGGATTTCGATACACTGGTGGAGACCTTTGCCGTGACGGGCTTTGCGGGTGCAGACGCATGGTATCTGAACGATGCGGCCAACCTATCCTACGCTGCGGAAGCTCCTGACTTCGGCCGGATCGGTCTGCCCGCGCTCTTCGTCCACGCGACCAACGATACGGTCTGCGACACGGTGCTGAGCCGGCTCGCCGAACCCATGCGGGATGATTGCACGCGTCTAACGGAGGTGACGATTCTCGGCGGGCATCAGATTATGCTGGAACAACCAGATGCCGTGAACGAGGCGATCGCGGACTGGCTCCCATCGGAGGCACTCAGCTAAGATTCGGGGCCATTGGGTCGGCATGAGACGCTCACACAGCTAGGAGCATCAGAGCTTCCATCACATTTCCTTTTCCCACCAGCCGCGGGTGTTCACTTGGGCGGCGTCAGCCAGAGCTTCCAGCTCCGCGATATCATCACCGGTAAGCGCGACGCCGCGGGCTTTCACAAGGCCGTCGACGTGATGGAGCTTGGTCACGCCGACAATCGGTATGGCACCCTTGGCGATAGCCCAGGCGACCGCGATATCGGCTGCATGTGCGTTTTGCGCCTGGCCGACAGAGGCGAGCTTACGGGTCAGCGCTTCCAGCTGAGGCAGCAGCCCGTTGTACATATCCGCGCGCTTGCTGCCTTCGGGCAGCGGGTTCGCCGGATTGTAGCGGCCGGTCAAGGCGCCCTGCTCCAGCACCATATAGGCGAAGAAGGGAATGCCGTGGTTGCGGCAGTGCTCTAGGATGCCGGCGTGCTCGGAACTGCGGTAGAGAAGGCTGTAATGGTTCTGGATGGCTTCAACCCGGAACCCGGCCTCGCCGAGGATCTGGTCCGCGCGCGCGATGTCGCTCAAATTATGATTTGAGACGCCAACATGCTTGACCTTCCCGCTCTTCAGCAATGGGATAAGATGCGGTGTCCACCGCGTGACATCCGCTGGATTGTGGATCCAATAGAGCTCGATCGTATCGGTGCCGAGGCAGCTCAGGCTTTGTTCCAGCATCTCCGCCACCGGGTTTTCGCCGCTTCCCGCAGCTTGCGGCGTGAACTTCGTCGAGAGCTGATAGTCGCTCCGGGCAAACTGATTCAGAGCCTGCCCGAGAAGGGTTTCCGCGCGGCCCATGCCGTAGACGCGGGCCGTGTCCCAGAAGGTGAAGCCGCACGCATGCGCCTTGGCAACCAGCTCTTCCAGATCATCCAGCGTGAGGCTGCTGCCGAAGTAGCCGTTGCCAGCTTCGCCGCTGTCGCCCCAGGCCCAGGTCCCGAGCGCGACCGCGGGGGTCTTCAGATTGTCGATGGTCATGCACGTTCCCTCTCTGTCCGCGCCCAAGCTGCCGTCCCTTGGGCGAGGCTCATTGCGTAATGTGAGAGGATGCCGGGCCGTTAGCCTGATGTGCCGAGATTCATGCCCAATCCTCCAGAAGCAGCGCTCTGAATTGCCGCCCTCGCACGTCCATGCCATGGTCAGAGTCATGGGATCGCTGACTGACATCGCGGCCGCTATTGCCCGCCACACATCGCAGGATGGGTTCCAAGCGACCGCGATGGAGCGCCTGACGCTCGTCCGGTCTTCCACGGTGACGATGCCGATGCCGAATGTCTATCGGCCGCAACTGTGTCTGGTGGCGCAAGGGCGCAAGGACGTCACGATGGGCGACCGCGTGTTCCGATACGGTCCGGGACGCTATGGGATCGTGACCTACGACTTGCCAGCGCTAGGCCATGTGGTGGAGGCGAGACCGGACGCGCCCTATCTCTGCCTTTACCTCGATTTCGACCCGGTGATGCTGGGGAACCTCGCCCTGCGTGTGCCGCTGCTGCCGGGGACAGCGGCACCGCCGATAGGCAAGACTGTGTCCGATGCCAGTGCCTCCCTGCTCGACGCCGCGCTCCGCCTGCTGCGGCTGCTCGACGATCCGGCCGCACTGCCTGTGCTCGGGCCGCTTGCCGAGCAGGAAATTCTCTATCGCCTGCTCGCGGGACCAGACGGCGCAAGGATGCGCCACATCACCTCCAGCCAGGGTCGCCTGGCCGAGGTTGGCCGCGCCATCGCCTGGATCGGCAAGAATTTCCGCGAACGGTTCAGCATAGAGAGGCTAGCCGCGGAAATCGGCATGAGTCCTTCAAGCCTGCACGAGCATTTTCGCGCCGTGACGGCGATGACGCCGCTGCAATTCCAGAAGCAACTCAGGCTACAGGACGCGCGCAGCCTTATGCTGGTCCAGGACGTCGACGTAACAACTGCGGCCTTGCGCGTGGGTTACGAAAGCCCGACTCAGTTCAGTCGCGAATATCGCCGCTATTTTGGAGAGCCACCAGCACGCGACATTGCGCGCTTGCGCGCGTCGCCGCGGTTCGCAGTGGTCGCGTGAGTTCACCTGCCTGATTGAATCAAGCCTTCCGCTTGTTGAGCACGACAGGTCAGTGGATGCCCGGTCTCAAGAGAGCTTCCCGAGCCGGATTTAATGGGATCAGCGGTGGAGATCATCACCGGATTTGAGCGGCGGCGGCGCTGGCGGCCGGAGGAGAAGCAACGCGTTCTGGCTGAGCCGGAGGTGCCCGGTGTCACCGTGACAGAGGTTGCGCGGCGGCACGATATCAGTCGCGGGCTTATATGGACTTTGCGGCGCCAGGCCCGCCGGGGATCTGCACCGATGGATGCAAGCGTCGGGTTTCTGCCGATGCGTATCGCTCCGGACGCTCTGCCGTCTTCGTCGATGCAGGGCGTCAAACTGGAAGTGCCTGCCGACACCACCATCGAGATCAAGCTCGCGGATGGGACGACCATCCGAGTTGGCGGCGATGTCACCCCGGCGGCTTTGCGTCGGGTGTTGGGTGTGCTGCGGGGATGATCCCTGTTCCCACGGGCGTGCGGGTTCGTGGGTAAGGTCCAAACGCTGCTTGTCGGCGAGCATGACAGGAGGTGGCGCGACTCTGTCGACCGGCCATGAGAATTGCAGAAGGCTTATCGTAAACACGCAATGCCATCGCAGTTCTCATCACCAATGCCGATAGGTTTTGCCGATGAGGTTGTGGCAGCGCACGACCATCGTCGCGACGGGCTCGGGGCTTCTCCCGTCCTCCCTTGGCCGAACCCGCGATGAAGCGCGGGAATCGAGATGACGATCATCGTCACCCTGGATCGATTGGTGCCGGCTTATTGCTATGAGCGGTGCGCGTAGCCCAAAGTTTTTTACCGTAACGTAGTATGGCGCGCTTTGACTCTATGCGCTCCCCACCGCGCCGCTCAGGTTGCCGCCGGCTTCGAGCCAGGCGCAGAAAGCAAGCACTCGCTCGTCGGGTGCTGGCGATAGGGGGACATAGGTGCAATAGCTTCGCGCGGGTAGAGACGGCCCCTCGAATGGCGCCACTAGTCGCCCAGTCGCCAGATCATCCGCCACCAAAGCCGTCGGCCCCATAGCGACTCCCACTCCGTCCAAGGCTGCCTGAAGCGTGAGGTAAATGTGATCGAGCACCAAATCCGCTTCGGGTTCCAGCGCTGCTATACCGGCCTTCGACAGCCAATCTGGCCAGAGTTTCGGCAGGCTGAGCGTGTGCAGCAGCGTGTGCAGTCGTAGGTCCTCAACTCCGTGCAAAGGGATCCGCTGCATGAGTGCCGGGCTGCAGACCGGTAGTCTGGTTTCAGAAAGGAATGGCCTCACACGATAGTCATGGAACGTGTCTGGCCCACCGCGGATAATGACATCCGCACGGTCGGCAAGCGCATCGACCGGGCCATTGGCACTCTCAATGCGCACCTTGATATGCGGATGCGCCATTTGGAAGGTGGCAATCCTGGGTACCAGCCAACGCAAGGAAAAGCTCGCCGGCGCATTCACCCTCATAATGGTCGAACCAGCTTCGCCATATTGGGCTGTCGCCGTCGCGACACGATCGAGCGCCTGACCGACTTCGGCCAGATAACTGCGCCCGCCCGGCGTGAGTGTCACCCGACGATTGAGCCGCTCGAACAGCGGCGCTCGCAGCCACTCCTCCAGGAGGCGCACTTGCTGGCTAATCGCTCCCTGGGTCACGCCGAGCTCACTGGCAGCGGCCTTGAAGCTGCCAAGACGGCCCGCGGCCTCAAATGCTCGCACAGCATTCAGCGGTGGTAGCGTCCTTCGCATTCAGAATAGGTTTCCTAATATAAGGCGGCAGAATTACTGGTTTGTCGTCGGTGAAAGCAATAGCCATTCTCTCTTGGATGAGAGGGCGAACATCTCACCACCCAGACCGTGCGACCGCGTCACGCTCCTCGGCACCATCGCGCAGCCTTTTGGCTGCCTGTCTTACCCATGCACTGCATGATGGCTATACCGATGGACTTTATGCAGTACTGCCGGTCTGGCAGGCCCAATTCGGCCTGACCTACGCCACCTTGGCGCTCGTGCGCGCCCTTTACTATGGCACCATGGGCGGCCTACAGATCCCAGCTGATCGGGCCACCCGCAGACTCTCCCCTCGCGCCGCGCTGATCCTTGCAACTCTCCTGGCGGCGGGTGGTTTGGCCATGACGGCACTGCCCTTGGGGATTGCAGGTCTCTGCGCGGGGCTTGTCCTGGCCGGCATCGGCTCCAGCCTGCAGCATCCACGCGCGTCCACGCTGGTCACCGCCGCCTATGGCGAACAGGCTCGCCGGCCCCTGAACATCTACAACTTCAGCGGTGACCTCGGGAAGGCTGTCCTACCGGCGCTGATTGCCTTGCTCCTACCCCTCATCGCCTGGCGGCCCGTCATGGGGCTCATGGCGATGCTTGGCATCGGCCTGTCGGCGGCACTGCTGTGGCTGGCGCCCGCGGTCATGCTCATGGAGCGAACTGCGTCCGAGCCGGCTTACGGGCGCGGACAAGGTGGATTCCGTCGGCTGACGGTGATCGGCGCGCTCGATACGGCCACCCGCATGGGCTACCTGTTGTTCCTGCCGTTCCTGATCCATCAGCGACATGGCGGATCGTCGGTGGTCGGCACGGCCCTCGCCTTGCTCTTCATTGGCGGCGCTCTAGGCAAAGCGACGTGTGGTTTGCTCGCCGAGCGGCTGGGGGTCGTCGGCAGTGTCGTGGTGACCGAAACGGCGGCGGCGCTACTGATCGGGGCGACTCTATGCACGCCGCTGATCCCGACGCTTGTGCTGCTCACGCCGCTTGGCATCGTCCTCAACGGTACATCCTCGGTGCTGTATGCCACCGTGCCCCAGCTTTCCAATGCGGACACAGGGCGCGCCTTCGCGATCTTCTACACCAGCGTCATCGGATCCGGCGGAGTTGCACCCGTTCTTTACGGAGCCATCGCCGACCACAGCAGCCAAACGATCGGCATATTGGCATCGGCCGCCACCGCGCTGCTGGTCGTGCCACTGGTACTGGCACTACGGCCGCATCTTGCCGCGGGTCCGTCCGCGCAGTGACCGCGACACCGAGAAGATCAGACAGGAGCAGGACCTGATACACACGAACCGAAGGGAGGCCTCCCGTTATGGGTAAAACAATCACCGTACTTGGCCCTGGCGCGATCGGCACGACGATCGCGGGGGCGCTGCAGGAGGCCGGGCGTACACCCACACTGTGCGGTCGCACAGCCCGCCCCGAGTTGGATCTGAGGGTCGACGGCATGTCGATCCGAATACCCGGACCGGTGTTGACAGATCCTGTCCACGCCTCTCCTGCTGATCTGGTTTTTCTGGCGGTTAAGGCCACTCAGCTCGATGCGGCAGCCCCATGGCTCGCCACGCTTTGCCATACCGGGACGGTCGTCTGCGTTCTGCAAAATGGTATCGAGCAGATCGCCTTGGTCTCACCTCACGTCCCCGGCTGCACAGTTATTCCCGCCGTTGTCTGGTTCCCGGCGGAGACACAGCCGGACGGCTCCGTGTTACTGCGCGGCAAGGCTCGGCTAACTCTGCCGAAGAATGCCGGCGCCGTGCTTGTCAGCGAGGCTCTCCGCGGGACACGCTGTGAAGTGGATTGCGCCGCCGACTTCAACTCTGTCGCCTGGCGCAAGCTTCTACAGAACGCGGCGGCCGGCCTGATGGTTCTGAGCGGACGCCGCAGCGGGATGTTTCATCGTGACGACATTGCCGGCCTGTGCATGGAATACCTTCGCGAGTGCTTGTCCGTCGCGCGGGCGGAAGGTGCCGCCCTAGGAGACGACGTGCCAGAGCAAATCCTGGCAGGTTTCCAGGGTAATCCCACCGACATGGGAACCTCGATCCTCGCCGACCGCATCGCCGGGCGGCCACTCGAATGGAACATCCGCAACGGAGTCATTGCCCGATACGGCCGTCGCCACGGCGTTCCAACCCCCATCAGCGACCTGATCGTTCCGCTGCTGGCCGCTGCCAGCGACGGGCCCGGCTGATTCCGCTTTCTGCCGCAGCGTCGGAGCGACTGAGCTGAAGCGCTTTATGATCCGACCCAGTTGGCGAGAGGGTTGCTTGCTGAGCTCAGCCGTGTCGCAGGACCGGATTTGTGCGGACGTTCCTGGCTCAGCCCTGCCCCTCGGCAAAGCTCTGGACATCTAGACCTTCGCTGAACCAGATTGTGTTATGGCTACATCCAACCGCGAGACCGACGTCCAATACGGCGCACTTCCGTGGCGGCCCACTCCGCACGGCATTGAGATCCTGCTCATCACCAGCCGCGGCACTGGGCGATGGGTGATTCCGAAAGGTTGGCCGATAGAAGGCAAAAAGCCGCACCGGGCCGCCGAAATGGAAGCCTTTCAGGAAGCCGGCGTGAAGGGGCTGATGAAGAAAAAGCCCATCGGCGCCTACCCCTACGCCAAGCGCCTCCCGAACGGCGAGGAGCGTCTCATGCATATCGAGGTCTATCCGCTGCGGGTAACGCTGGAGGTCGTCAAATGGCGGGAGAGGAAGCAGCGGGAGCGGCGGTGGTTCCGCGCGGAGGAAGCAGCGGAACTCGTGGATGAGGGAGGCCTGGCGCAGATCATCGTGGAATGGGTCTGACCGTCGGCCGCGGCCAGACCGATGATCGTCACAGGATGATAGAGCCATTGACCCCTGCCCTGCCCCACGTCTCCCCTCACCAAGAACCAAGAACCAAGAACCAAGAACCAACGCCGGACACGCCGCTTCACGGGCGCGGCACGGGCTCCGGCACAGCCAGAGTAACCTCGGGGGTCGGCGGGTTAACCTCGCGGCGCGTGCGGCACCTCATCAGGGATCGAGGGTGCTGGCCGGGCTCTTCGTTACCAGCCCGTCGCGCTGCACCTCACTCCGAATGGTGCGGAGAGCACGTTGGCAGGCCTGGCGCATGGTGTCTCATGGAGGGGACCGTCCTGGAAGGCTGGCCCAAAAATGGTCAAGCAACGGCCCCTGCATTGCGTCCAAGCGCCGCCTCCATGATGATACCGGATCGAACGACGATTCTGCGCACCAGAAGGTGACGATGCAACCCGCCCGGCACCTCTCAAGCCTCCTCTCGCTCTCCGAAATAGGGCAGAGCCTCTAGGATCTTTCGCCATGGCTGTCGCCGATCTCTACAGCTTTTCCTACACAGGCAAGATTGTCAGCTGGACCGTGCCGGCGACGGGCGCCTACCAAATCCTTGCCTACGGCGGCCAGGGCGGCAAAGGCGGCGGCCTCGGCGCCGAGATCGGCGGCACATTCATCCTGCAGGCGGGGCAGGCGCTGACCATCCTTGTTGGGAACGAGGCCGATCCTCCGGACCTCGTCCGCCGCTATGCTTTTGCCGGTGGTGGCGGTGGTGGTGGAACCTTCGTCGTCGGCGCCCAGACTACACCGCTTATCGTCGCCGGCGGCGGCGGCGGCAACACGGGCGCTGCCTATTCGCAAAACGGGCTCATCTTCAGCCAGAGCCCTCGACGCTATCAGGATGGCGCCGCCGGAACAGCAGGCAACCGCGGGTTTGGTACGCGAGGAGGAGAAAACGGTGGAGGGGGGGAAACCTCCAAAACCCGCTTCGGCGGCGGAGGGGGTGGAGGGCTGCGCGATAACGGCGAAACGCGCACCGATTCACATCAGGGCTTTCCCGGGAAGAGCTTCGTCAACGGAGGCGCGGGCGGACTCAACATCGACTACAGCTCGCTCACCAGTTCGCGGGCCAATGATGCGGTGGGAGCCTTTGGCGGCGGCGGAGCTGGTGCCGGCGGCGGCGGCGGGGGTGGAGGCTACAGTGGCGGTGGAGGCGGCCAAGGCGCAGGTGTTGGGGGTGGCGGCGGCTCGTATGACGCCGGGCTCGACCAAATCCTGATCGCAGGTGCGCATTCCGGTGCGGGGCTCGCGGTGATAACCTTCCTCGGCCCGACCGTCGTGACGCCGCCCACGACCGTGATCGACACCGATACGCGCTTCTCGGTGCCGGCAGGTAATCACATCGTTCAAGCGAGCGCAGCAGACACGATCTCTGCCGGTAGTGGCAGCGATACGATATCCTCCGGCGCGCAAAGCGTCGTGGTGCAGGCTGGCGCTGGCGTGCTCGACTTCATCGCGGGCTCGGCCGCCGCGACAGTTCTTGGCGGCACGGGAGACTCACTGCTTTATGGCAGTACGGGTGCGGGCATGACCTTGTTCAGCGCCGGTGCCGGCAACGACACGCTGATTGGCGGATATGGGCCAAGCCTGCTGATCGGTGGAGAGAATACAGTAGAAATTACCCGCGGCAGCGGACCTTCCACACTTCTGGGTGGATCGGGCAGTACGGTGATCAACGGGGCTGAAGGAAGCGGTGCCGAATTTATCTCCGCCGGCTCGGGAACTGCCACCATTCGGCTGAACGACGCGGCGGACACTGTTCTCGCCGGTAGTGGTGCAGCCACCGTCAGCGCCGGTGCAGGGGGTGAGGTCTTCGGCTTCGTCGCGGGCCATGCTGGCGGATCGGAGGTCATCATCGGCTTCACGAATCAGGATGTGCTTGCCTTCGCGGGCTACGGCTACACCCTCCAGAACGCTCCGGCCGAGCAGTTAACGGCAGCAGGTGATCTGATGACCCTCAATGACGGCACGACGGTTCTGTTCACCGGCCTGAACCAGGCGATCTTCTAAGTGCTCATCTCCATCCGGCGGAACGGGTGATCGTCAAATGATGATGGAGCCAAACCGCCGCTCCTGGCCCATGCCCCGCCTCGACAACAACCGGTGCGGGACGTAAGCCCTGCCCGTCGTTTGGCAACCCCATGCCAGGTCTCGAAGGTCTTTGCCCGGGTTTTACCGGTATTCCGAGCCTCCTGCGCTCGCGCATCGCGCAGAGCCCCGAGGATTATGCCGGCGCGCTGATGGTTCTGTTGCAATCCTGCGCGCCGCGCCCGGGATGTGGCAAGCTGTGCTCGAGCGAGCGGCGGGCGGGCGCTGAACGAGGGCCAAGGCGGCATATCTAAAGGGCGGCACTTCACGGCCAATGTCATTCTATGGGCACTTCGATGGTATCTCGCCGTCCCCGGGAGCTATCACGACCTTTGTTTGATGCTGTCAGATCGCGACGTGGAAATCGATCACACCACGATGTTCTGCTGGGTGCACGCCCATGCGGAGGCGCTGGAGAAGCGGCTTCGGCATCATCTGCGGCGCAACACCAGCTTCTGGCGCGTCGACGAGACTTACATCAAGGTCAAGGGCGCCTCGACCTATCTCTATCGGGCTGCGGACCGTCTGGGCCAGACGATCGACTTCCGGCTCTCGCCGCGGCGGGACGCCGCGTCGGCTAAGCGGTTCTTCCGCAAGGCGCTGGCGCAGGACCATACCGGCAACCCGCGCACGATCACCGTCGATAAGAACCCGGCCTACCCGCGCTCTACCGCAGAAATGAAGCGTGGAGGCGCGCTATGGCGTTTCGTGCGGCTCCGACAGTGCAAATACCTCTATAATGTTGTCGCACAAGATCATCGACGAACAATGCGGTTGGTGACGCCTGGGCTCGGCTTCGGAAGCCTGCCGACGGCCCGACGAACACTGGCTGGCCACGAGGCGATGGCGATGATCAGGAAGGGACATGTTCAAAACATTGGCGGTCGCGATATGCAGGCGCAGGCCGCGTTCATCGAAAGCCTCTTTCAAGTCGCAGCCTGATATCGCCGACAGCGGGCCGTCTACCGGGTTGGCGCGTCTCCCGCCGGCATTTGCAACGGAACCAGTGCGAGGGTGCCCATGATCACCTACGTGGCGAGTAGAAGTTTGCACTGATCGAAGTGATCGGAGGCGGATCCGGTTCATGGCAGCAGGATACGCTGTGACCAGAGCGTAATCAAATTCGTTAGGTGATCTTGCGAATTCCATTGAGTTGAGCAACACTCCGTTACGTAACGGTTTCACTGCGTGCTTCTCGAAGTTTATCCGACCATTGAGTGGGCCAAGGGCCGACGAGGGAGGCGGAATGTGTACCGCATGCGATTGGGCTCCACTTTTTGCCACCTTCGGCCGCGGCTCAAGCGCAGGCAGGGCAGGCTTGACAGGGCGCCGTACGGTATTGACTGCGGGCGCAGTTGTGGCAGCGACATCGACTTTTGGAGCAATATTCGGGGCACCCGAGGCGTTAGCCCAAGGTCTCACGCGCCCCGATAGCAACCCGGCGTCCATGTCGGACGATCCTGCTGACTTCGTGTTTCACAGTGGCCGCGTGTACACGGTTGCCAAAGCTTCTCTTTGGGCAACGGCAGTTGCGGTTAAGGGCAATATGATCGTTCATGTCGGCGACGATGCCGGCGCTTTGGCGCTGGCCGGTCCCTCAACGCAGGTGATCAATCTCAACGGTCGCCTTCTCATGCCGGGCTTCGTCGAGGGGCATACACACCCGTTCCTTGGCGCCTTCCTGACCTCTGGACTTGATCTCCAACTCCCGACGCTCGCCGATGCTTTGGCCGAGATCGAACGCCATGCCAAGGAAAATCCTACCGGTCCCATCCGCGGTTTTGGCTGGCGGGTTGATATGTTCCCTCCCGAAGGACCGAACCGGGCCGAACTTGATCGTATCCTGCCGGACCGGCCCGCCTTCTTCTTTTCCATCGACGGGCACAGCCTGTGGGCGAACGGCAAGGCGCTAGAAATGGCTGGGGTCGGGCGCGATACGCCGGACCCCATTCCCCGCTTTAGCTATTATGCGCGGGATGAGCATGGTGAGGTGACCGGCTACGTGCTGGAAACCAACGCAGTACTGAGCCTGGTTAACGCCGTTGAGCCGATCACGGCGGCCGCTATGGGTAAGCTCATGGAAAGCTGGTTGCCGAAGGCTTCGGCCGCCGGCATTACTTCTATCTTCGACGCCGGTGTTCCACCAATCGGAAGCAACCAGGGCGCGATTATCGCGCTCTATCTGGATGCAGAAAAGCGCGGGCTCCTCCCGTTTCGCGTCCGCGCTTCTTACGCCGTGAAGGCTCCCCCTTTCGATCACGCAGTCATCGAATTGACCGAGATACAAAGGCAGGTGTCGAGTGACCTTGTCCAGGTCAACACTCTCAAGATCATCGGTGACGGCTCGCAGGAAGGCTACACCGCCTGGCTTCTCGAGCCCTATGCAGACAATCCCACGTCGACAGGCGCCTCCCCCTTCACGATCTCACAGTGGGAAAAGCTCATCGCCATGGCCGATGCAGCGGGGTTCGACGTACATGTCCACGCCTGCGGCGAACGCACTACGCGGGTAGCACTGGATTGTATCGAGAAAGCCATCGAAGCCAACCCTCAGCGTGACCGCCGAAACACCATCGCTCATCTCGTCTATGTCGACGACAGCGACAATCCGCGTTTTGCGAAGCTCGGTGTTACCGGCCAATTCTCGGCGAACTGGATGTCGGGTGATCCCGATACACTCCAGAACATGCTCGAACGCTATGGGCCCGAGCGGCAGAGTCGCCTCTACCGGCCGCAGAGCATTCTGAAGTCCGGAGGCAAAATTTCTCTCGGGACAGATTGGCCCGCCGCAGGCTATTTCTCAACTTACAAACCGCTGGATTCTATTCAGGTCGGGGTCACCCGCCAGCTTGCCGGTCAACCCGAGGCGCCGGTTCTGTCACCTGCGGATCAGCGACTGTCAGTGGCCGAGGCCATTCACGCCAACACCCTGGGCGCGGCTTACCAGATCCATCTCGACAACAAAGTCGGCTCGCTGGAGGTCGGCAAGCTTGCAGACATGATCATCCTTGATCGTAATATTCTTGAATGCGACGTACACGAAATTCACCAGGCCAAGGTTGAAATGACGATGATGAACGGAAAAATCCGCCATCTCGCCTGAGCCGACTGCATCCTCGGCCACCCAATGACGGATTCATCTCCGTAACACTCACAGGCGAGAGACCGCGATCTATGTCCAAAGCCCCCACCAAAACCGGTCTTTCCAGGCGCGACTTGCTCGGCCGGAGCACGGCCTCAGTGATCGGGGCGAATTTCCTGGCGAGCATGGTGCCTGCCGAAACAGCCACCGGCACGACGCTGGCTGCGCCGAGCCCGGCACCTGAGTCTCCTCCGGGCGGTTACAACATCCTCTTCATTCTTGTCGACCAGGAGCACTTTTTTCCAAAGTGGCCTTTCCCGGTCCCTGCCCGTGAGATGTTAAAGGCGAAAGGCATCACCTTCTCCAATCATCAGGCTGCATCCTGCGTATGCTCGCCGGCTCGATCGGTCATCTATACCGGGCAGCACATCCAGCATTCCGGTGTATTCGACAATCTCAACTATCTCTGGCAGCCGGATATGTCGACCTCAATCAAGACGATTGGGCACCGGATGCAGGATTTGGGTTATCACGCCGCATATCAGGGGAAGTGGCATCTGAGCGCCAACCTGGATCAGACGAAGATCGCGGTCGACGCGCCGATGGCGGACTATCGCGAGATTATTCAGAGCTACGGTTTTGACGATTTCTTCGGTGTGGGCGACCTTATCGACAGTGGGCTTGGTGGTTATTCGTTCGATGGCTTTACAGCTGATCGGACCGTGAGCTGGATGCGGCGAGAGGGGCAGGAGTTGCAAGCCAAGGGCCAGCCCTGGTTCCTCGCAGTCAATTTTGTTAACCCGCACGATGTCATGTATATCAACTCGGACCTTCCTGGTCATGTCGTGCAGGGCAAAGATCCTGCCATCGCCATCTTTTCTACCCCTACCGACGATCTTTACCAGACACGGTGGAATGATCTTCCGCTCCCGGTGAACCGCAGCCAGCCGCTCAACGCTCCAGGACGCCCCAAGGCGCACGCCATCTACCAGGAAATTCAAGACATGATGGTCGGAGCGTGGCCGGACGAAGATCGCCGCTGGCATGTACTGCGCGACTACTATTACAATTGTATTCGCGACTGCGACAATCAGATTATGAAGGTCCTTCGAGCGCTCGCGGACAACGACATGGATAAAAATACGATCGTCGTGTTTAACGCGGATCACGGAGAACTTGGTGGGCACCACCAAATGCGTGGCAAAGGCAACTGCACCTACAAGGAGCAGAACCATGTGCCGCTCATCATCTATCACCCAGCATATCCCGGAGGCGTTGTCTGCCCGGCCATCACCTCGCAAATCGACCTCGCCCCAACGCTGATTGCTCTGACGGGCGCTGATCAGGCCTTGCAAGCCAAAGCCGCCGACGGTCTCAAAGGTCATGACCTTTCCGGTCTACTCAAGAAAGGCGCCTCGGCAAAGGTCGACGAGATCCGACCCGCAGCCTTGTTCAACTACAATATGCTGTCCTATCAGGATGTCGTATGGGCTCAGCATTTCGTGCAGATGACCTTCTCAGGCAAGGTCACCAATGATGAGAAGGTTCAGACCTATCTCAAAAACGACCCCGATTTTAGCGAGCGCGTCGGCATCCGGAGTATCTTCGACGGCCGATATCGCTTCTCTCGCTATTTTGGGCAGACCGATTTCAACACGCCCACCACGATTGAAGCGTTGCTCGCCAAGAATGACCTTGAGCTTTACGACTTGCAGGAAGATCCGGAGGAGATGAACAACCTCGCAGCCGATCCATTGAAAACCGGAGAACTGTTGACATCATTGAATACACTGACAAACAGCTTGATCGCCGATGAGGTTGGCGTGGACGACGGTAACTTCCTGCCTATCAAAGACGGGAAGTGGTATTTCCCGTCCAAAAGTGACCGCTGATCGGCAGACGCAGTGTTAGTTGTACGTCGGTGCTTGGGAGGCGCGCTTTGCACATCGGTGGTGATATGGAGCGTGATGTCTGATGCCACCGCGGCAGGCTGTTCCTCCTCATCGGGAACCGGATGCGACAGCTCCGCTTCCACGGACTCTGTAGAGGTCGGAGACTGGGTCCATTTTTTTGGAGATACGCGCCATCTTCAGGCGACCGCGGATCAGATTGGATTGACGACACAGACAGGACCCCTGCCCATCACCGTATCCGGCAATGTCCAAAGCTGGACGAGTGGCCCGCCGCTGGAGAATCTGTATACGGAGAGCGCCCAGGCTTCCTTCAAGATCGACAAGGCTTGGACGATCCTCGGCCAGCAGCTGTATCAACAACAGGGGTCCATCACCCTTGCCAATCTGGTTGGGGGTGTCAACGTTAAGCCCAGTCAAGACCTAAGCATTAACATGCTTGCAGGTGCTGGCATTCACACGCGCTATACCTATCAGTGGAGCCTTTTTCTCTCCCCGCAGCTACGCCTCCCGTGGATGGTGTCCGGGCAACGCCGTATTGCACTCGAAGCGGATTCCACTTTCGAACATTATGAGCTCGGGCACTTCGTGCAGGTGACTCCGAAGATCGATGTGAAGATCGCGAGTTGGTTTCCCCAACTTCAGGTCGGCTATGCCTTCGGACGGTTCGACAATGACGGGACCGTCTCCTCCACCCAATACTACCAGCCTCAGGCTCTGAGAGGGGCGACGGTGACGGCGGTCTTCCGACCTGCGGAGTCGGTTTATATCGTCGCATCGCTGTTGCCCGCGAACAGAAACTATATCGCAGGAACACATGTCGTTCAGAGCACCATCGGCGGAACTATTCACTGGAACATAGCAGATTGGCTGCGTCTGTCATTCTATGGGGACGACACTTGGTATAGTGGCGGGAGTGACCGCGCGCTGGGTGGTGGCCTAGGTTTTGCGTTTTGACGCCGTGAGGAGTCTTGTCCGTGAAAGTTTTGTGCCTCTCCGTCATTATGTCCGGCATACTGCTGGCAACTCTGCCGACCTGCGCTCAAGCAGAGCCACCGGCCTTCCTAAGTTCCGTGCCTGCCGCAGGTGCGACGGTGCCTGGCTCCGCGGCGGGGATGTCGATCCGGTTCAGCCGGCCGATTGACCACCTGCATTCCAGTCTTGCAATCGTCCAGAGCGGAGTTGTGGTGGCGGCGCTCCATCCGTTGGCGGATTCGGCCGCGGATGTGCTATTTGCGCGCCGTGGGCCCCTTAAGCCGGGCGCCTATCAGCTTCATTGGACAGTCCGGTCGCTCGATGGGCAGCACACTCTCACGGGAGATGTGGCCTTTTCTGTGAAGTAGAACCCGCCTGTTTCCAACGCATCTTTTCTGGGGGAGAGCCAGCAGGCGCATTCATAACTAGCTTCCAGAAGTCGGCCGGTCTCGTCCGCGGTGCCCTGTTGCACGCCAGTCAGCTCCGGCGCTCCGTGCGAGGCATTGAACCAGATGACAGCGTTGCCAACCAAGACAGCGGGCTGCTCTGTGTAGGGAACATGTGCCGCACCCTTGAGCGCCACGCGATGAATCGCACGGAATATCATCCACACGGTGTCGCCGATCTTGTTGCGGGCGCTTCTTCGCACCAGCGCGGCCGAAGCCACGAGGCTCGCAATGTCGGTTGTGCCAAGCAAGGCGGGCGTCGCAAAGCCAGGCTTGCCGGCTAGTAGAAGAAGGTCTGCTGACAGCAGGATGCCGGAGCGCCGAAGCGACATTGAGAGCGGCAAGGGTCGTGGCGCGGCGACCGACGGGAGTGCGTGCCTGAACTTCCGCCATGGTCGGCACGGCAAGGAGACCGGCGCCGATCGTCGCGGCAAACAGGTCGATCCCACATGGATCGTCTGACCCACGCAGACGGGACGCCGCGGCCCAAGAGGTCAGCGTTTTGCAACGCTCGCTGCCTTTGCGAAGGTTTCGGACGGGGGCAACCGTCGGGCGGCCACATAGGACAACACGGCAACAGCCAACGCGAGGCCGCCGATGCCGGCCAAGCCAATGGAGCCAGTCAGAAGGCCGTGCGCCGTCCGTCCGGCGCCACGTTCCCCATCGCGTACATGCCGTGCCGCCGCCTACCAGACGAGGCGTACCCCGCCGCTCAGTGCCTGTGCCGTGCTCCGGCCGTTGATGGCGCCACCATAGCTGACGAATACTGATAGCGGCCAGGACGTCACCTTCACATCGGCCAGCAGTCCGATCAGTGCCGCGTCGCGCCCAATGGGCGCGCTGTCCACGGCATAGCCGCTGCCACCCAGCTGCGCAAAACTGGCCCAGGTGTTGCCCGTCTGGCTCGCAAATTCATGTGCCCAACCTATGGAGCCCTTCGCCACCACAGCAACGGTTGAGGACAGAGCCAGCGGGCGTTGCAGGCTCGTTCCCAGCACGCTCTGAGCGCTGCCGATGGACTGCCCACCGATCGTCTGCGCAAGCGCACCGCCGCCACTTTCGGTCAAAGTCGCTTCCTGGAAGCGGAAGCCGCCGAAGCCGAGGCTCGGCTCGAACAACCAGGCGCCCATGCGCTCTTGCACGCCCACCCGCAGGCCGCCGCCGCCAGCCGTGCCGTTCGTGTCGCCGCGCGTGGAGACGGCGAAAATCGGTAGGCTGCGTGAGACATCCTCCTGCTGATACATCCCCCCAAGCTGGCCAGCTATGAAGAACGGACCGCTCTGCCACTGGCCATAGGTGATGAGCTGCGCGGTGGTTCCCGTGGCATGGCCGCCGCTGCTGGTCCAGGTCTGGCCGTCGACCGTGCCAACGGCGAGGCCGACGCGCCCTGCACCGGCCACCGGCGCATCAAGGCCCGCCGCCGCGCCACCAAGGCCGGCGGTGAAGCCCGGCATGCCGCCCGAGCTACCGGTGCTGTTGTAACCCGCGAGCGCCGTCATCCAGATGGTGGTGCCATGCGGGGCGGCGGCGGCATTGACGCTGCCGTCCTGCGCCAGGCCCCGGCGCGCAGCAAGCTGGGCGTCCACGGCATCGGCAGTCATATACCAAGCATTGCGGGCAGTCACCAGCGCATCGGCATAGATGGACGGTGACAGCTCGTCCAGCGCAGGGGTGATGGCTTGGGTGGGTAGCTTATACAGCGTTCCAAACAGGTCTGATTCCGCCGGTGTCATCGCCGCACCGGCAGCCGGCCGCAGCGCGTCGAGCGCAGATCCGACGGCGGCCTCGCTTCTGCTCTCGTCAAGCCCAGCCCCGGCAAGATTGCCGTAGCCCGCCGGTGTCACCACCAAATCAATCGCGTTGCTGCCATAGAGCGCATCAAATCGGGTGCCCGCGGCAAGTCCACTCGGGGACTGGGCGATGCCGGCATAACTACCGAGGATGCCACCATTAGCCTGCACGATGCCGAAGGTTTGGCCAAGGGCGGGAGTGTAGCTGTTGCTGGCTGATCCTGTGATGCCTCGCAGCACGGGGGCAAGCGTGCCGGAGGCGGTGAAGGTATTGCCCGCGCCGGCAACCACTACGCGGCTGTAGTTGCCCGCACCCGTCCCGGTGCCGGTGCCGTCTATGTCGACCACGGTCTTGGCCGTCGCGGTCAGCGTCACCGGCGCGGTGAAGGTGAGGGTGCCGGGGCTGTTGCCGGGGGAGATCGTGCCCTCCACCGTCGTCGGCGCTTTGATGATGCCGATGCCGTGCAGGGTCGTGCCGCTCGCGACCGTGAGGCTGGGCGCGATGAACGCGCCGTTGATGGAGGTGGTGCCGGTGCCCAACGTCACGCCGCCGCTTCCGATTTCCAATCCATCTAGCGCAATCTCATACCCGTTGGCGGCGAGAGTGCCTCCGCCATTGCCGATCACCACTGTGCGCATGCTCAAGACATTGCCGAGTGCTGAAAGTGTACCGTTGTTGAGAACTAGGACGCTGCTGGAGGCTCCGAGCGCAGCGTCGCTGCCCGCCGCCAGTGTACTCCCGCCCGTGACCAGCGTGCCGCCAGTATAGGTGCTGCTACCCGTTAGGCTCTCCGTGCCGGAGGTGACGGCGAGACCGCCCGTACCGTTGATCTGGCCGGCGAAGCCTCCGCTGGCCTGGCTCAGGATCAGCGTCTGATTGCCGAGATTGACCGTGCCGGAACCAGCCAGCGAGGCAATGGTGGCAGGCGAACTGGCGCTGCAAACGTCGAAGGTGCCGTTCGCGGTCACACCGGTGGAATTGCTGATGCTGCCGTTGCCAGTGAGCAACAGGCGGGCGCCCGAGCCGATGGTCGTCGCACCTGTATAGGTATTGGTGCCGCTCAAGCTTTCGCTGCCACCCGCTATGGTGAGCGCGCCCCCGGTGCTGCCACTGGCACCGCCATCCGCGATGGTGCCGCTGAAGACGCCCTGAGCACGGCTCAGCGTCAGCGTCCGGCTGCCCAGGTTAACGGTGCCGGATCCGGCAAGCGAAGCGACGGCCGCGCCGGCAGGGGTGCCCGAAATATCGAAAGTGCCGTCATCCGTAACACCAGAAGAGGTCGCGATGCTGCCCTTGCCGGCGAGTAACAGGCCGGCACCCGGAGTGATGATGGTGGCACCCGTATAGGTTCATCCCGCTGAGCGTCTGACTGCCGCCGGTGATGGCAAGCGCGCCGCCCGCCCCGCCGCTGATCCCGCCATCGGAGATGGTGCCACCGAAGTTGCTGGTAGCATTGTTGATGGTGAGCGCCTGTGCGCCGAGATTGACGTGGCCCACGCCCGTCAACGTGTTGACAGTGGCGCCGGCGGATGTGCCGGAGATATCGAAGGTGCCATTCACCACGAGACCGGCGGAACTGGCGATGCTGCCCTTGCCGGCGAGGGCGAGGGTCGCGCCGGAATCTACCGCCGTCGCACCGAGGTACTTGTTGTCGGCGGTGAAGATGAAGCGTCCCCCTGTCAGTTCCAGCGCGGTCGCCGCACAGTTAACCCCACCGCTGCCGCAGATGATGGCCGACGAGATGACGCCCGCCATGGTGACGGTGCCGGGCGTGGAGAGCTGTGCGACCGTCTGCGCGCCATAGGTGCCGTCATAGCCGTCGGTGAATTGCGAGAAGAGCAGCGTCGGTACGGATACGGTTGTGCCATCGGGAATGGTGGTGGAACCCTGCAACGCGATCGATTCACTGAGCGTCGGATCGTTCGACGTCTCGATGGGATCATCGGCCACCTGATAGCCAAAGAAACCGCCGACGGGATCATAGACAATGTTGAAGTAGTTCAGAAACTCCGTCCCGGTATTGATATAGGGATAAGCGGTACTGCTGGCTGTGGTCGTGACGAACGCAATGCCGTTACCCGGCGCGTCGAAGGAATTCTTCGGATATACTGGGCTCAGCCCATAGGAACCCGGATTGTAGGGCGGGCAGGAATTGTCGCTGCCCGCGCAGGTGCCTTGATAGACGAGCGTGTAGGACACCGGCTGACCTGATGCAGCACTGGCTGCACCCGGCAGATAGACCGAAATGCTTGAGGATTGACTTGGGTTTGCCGCGTCATAGGTCGGATTCCAATAGGATCCGCCGCTCGAAAGTTCCATATTCGCGATGCCGGTATCCACCAGAAGCGTGCCGTAATAGGTGCCGTTGGCGGAGGCATTCTTCGCTTTGCTGATGGTGATAGTCGCGGCCGGTGTCTGCCATTCGGTGGCGGTCGCGGCACGCGCATAGTCGCTGCCGAGGCTCGTGGGGACGCTGTTCGCGCTCGGCAGCAGGCCTGAGAAGCTGGTATTCCGCGCCTCGGCCGAGGTAAGCCCAAGCTGGATGCCCTGTTTGGTCACCATATAGCCCGGTGCCATGCTGCTCAGGTCACCCGAGGAGATCGAGGTCAGGTTCAGGAGCGGGTTTTCATTCTGGGTGCCTTGTGGACGGCCAAAGCCGACGCCGAATTGTTCGAGCGAGGCTCCGTTCGGCGTGCAGCTCGTGACGCTGGGACAGAAATGGGTTTGTGTGCCCATGCTGTCTTGCATGGAGGTCGCGACCAGCACCGGCACCTCAGCGGTGACGACCAATGTTCCTGTGCCATTGGAGCCCGCGCCGTAGAGGCCCACTGTCAGCGCCGTGTAGAAGCCATCATAGGTCAGGCCCGAACTGGTATAGGTCATATGACCGTGATCGGCCTGGGACAGAGTGTTCGCATCGATGCCATAGGCCGTGTAGAGATAGTCTGAGGTGATGACGATGCCCTCGGACCCGGTATCCACGGTCCATTCAGCGCCGGTGCCTAGGCTGAGCGATGAACCGGCCGCGCCGGACGACAATGAAACGCCAAGATAATGGAGATTCTCATTCGAACCGGTGGCCGGCGCGAAATTCAGGAAGACGCTGCTCGACCCCGCATAGTCATTCCAGATCGTCCCCTGAGCGAAGGCCCAGTTACCGCCGGCGAGTAAGAGGACTGTCGCCAGAGGCGAGACCAACCGGGAGCTTAAGAGCCGCATGAACGCAAGACATTGTTGCAGATTTGTCCCAGAATGGGCCCTCACCGAGCATATCCCGACAGCAGCGTCATAAATGCCGTTGAACCTGACGCCCAGGCGCTGACGGGAGTTTACCTGCATCCATACGTGTCAAGCTATCAACGCTACGGTTCTGCTGTCCATATTGCAGTTACGAAGTTTTTCTGACATCGCACAGAAACACGTGCCTTCTCTTCTCGCGCTTCTGGCCGAGGCGCTACTTAGGATCTGTTGACAAAAGAAGGTAGCCACATTTTTGCGGCCGCTATGTTGAGGAAGCTACGGAACGAAAGCGCGGTTTTGTCGTAGCGGGTGG
>NZ_BAAFHE010000020.1:0-30451 GCF_054665075.1 Acidisoma sp. 7E03 | reverse complement strand
GAGGCCGAAGCACGCTACTATGCCAGCCTTGAGGCCATGTCCTTAGCCGCGTAACTTAAACCAAATGGCCTCCGGGAAACCCGGTGCGGTTCACATGGGCATGAAACGCCTGGATTTGGTCGATGTCTCGTAGCATCGTGGATGTCCTCCAAGAAGGCGTGCCCATAGATCTCAAGGGTGCGCCATCTCTTAGTGCTCCACGAGCGACCTTTGGCGGTGCAACATGACCTGCACCCCCGCCCGCGCTGGCGTCTCTCGCTCCCTCTGCCGACGCCATCCGACTATTGTATCGAAATCTCCCACCGTACTCCATCGTCATCGGACGGCAGCCCTTCGGCATCAGGCGATCTTCCGACGTGGCGTGATGGATCCATCGACGCACAGTTCGTTGGTCAGAAAGTTGTCAGACATCCAACTGTGGTGCGCGCCTTAGCCAAACATCCCGGTCAGCAAGGCGTCTGCCCGCCCGCGCAGCACGATGGCAAGAAGTTCAAGGTCGTTGAGAACAGCGACGGGGTCCCGCGGCAGCGCTTCCCTGAGCGCAGTTTTTAGCCAGTCACTCATCCCCGGATGATCAAGGATAAAGGCGATCTGTGCGTCGGCCTCCGAGTGCATGCCCTGCGCGGAGGTCTCTGCGTCAACCATCGTGTTCATGGGTCGAACTCCAACGAAATGTCCTGAGGACTGTTAAGGATTGCAGTCGTCACATTGCCCGGGATCTGCGGTCGTCTGATCGCGGTTTGGTCGCTCGACGCCGTGACTGCAGTACTGGCACCTGAGGATCTCGCTCCTGGTCACACGCGTCGGCGCGCCACAGTCGCGACAAGGAAGGCCCGAAACCGTTCCGTCACGTCGAAACCTGGATACGCACAGGCCGGGCAGCGGCTGTGAAAGCGCCGCACGAGGTCTCGCGTCGCGCGCGCGATCGCCGCCATGCGGGTCGGATTGCGATGCGCACGCATGTCCGTTTCGAGAAAGGCTGTCCCACACTGGTGGCACGCCTCGCGGACCGCCGCTGCCAACGCCTCACGATCCAGGAGGTCCTTGCGGAGAAACGCGTCAGGCGCCGGCTCACCCTCGCGGCATCCCAGGACGATCACACCATGTTCCGGAAATCCGACACCTTCGGCGAAGGCAAGGGCATCCTGGCAATGGCGCGCAGCCCCCTGCGAGAAGTTGGTGTGCGGGCTTGTATCGAAGCCAATGAGCTCCAATCCATTCTCGCGGTCGATCATCATGACGATCTCGTGCCCCATCGCGAAAAACGGGACGTGGGGATGAGGGCCGAAGCTTCCTTCGCTCGCCAGTCCTACCCGCGCGCCGGGCGTGCGTTCAAACCCCGCGGCGATTTTGGCCCGCGCTGCGGCGCGTTGGGACCCCTGCCGCTCAACCTCACGGCTAAAGGTCCCGAAGCGATCCGTATCCACCCCGCATGCCAGTTCAACGTGAAGACCAAGCCCATCCAGCAAGATCGGCGCCATGACGCGTTCCTTCGCGTGCATTGTCGTCAGCACGCCGGTTTGGCGGTGATACTGCGCGAAGGGTATGCGCCTCACGGATCAGACCGCCAGCTCGAGAGACGGCAGGACCTGCGGCGCTTCTCTGCTGTCCATCTTCGACCACTGGAGGTCTCCCACATAGCGCCAGGCCATACGTCCACTGTCGTCCAGGGCGAAGAGGTGCAGCCATCCATTGTCGAATAGGGCGCGCACTTGGGGATGCCTGGACAGGATCTCCGACATGGCCTCGCGCGGCGCTTCGACGCAGACGGAGAGGCGCAGCGGATCATGAACGTAGCGCTCGCCGTCATGGACGGATTGCCAAGGCAGGCCGACACGTAGAAGTCCGCCATTGCCCTCGACGACGCCAATCCCGCCGGTGACGTTATGCAGAAGCTTGTTGCCGCCGCCGAAAACATCGGGCGCTACGGTCGAGCCATAATATTGCAGGCTGATCCAGCTCGCGACGACAACCGGCGCAGTCAAGATCAGTTCGAGCACGCCGAAGCGGCTGTCCTGCTTCCAGTCGTAGTCGTGCAGGAACGCCCGCCCGCTCAGGCTCTTGCCGGCGGTGCGCCAGCGGGGTGCGGCGATGAACGCCTCGCAGCCGGCAAGCCCCCATTCCGGCCGGGTCTCCGCCCAGTCGTGGCTCCTCCGATGGAGAGCAGTCTCGCCCTCAGCCCGCGGCAAGCGCAGGGCCCGTTCGGTCCGGGCGCGTTTGCCCGCCGCCGCGAGCCAGGCTCTTGCCTGGTCAAGGTCCGGCCGATGGCTGAGCGAGGCATGATCCTCGTCATAGAGCGTCACCGAGTCCGTCGTGGTGTCGTGCAGCGCCGCGACGAAGAGAGTGTCGTCTGGGATCGTGATGCCAATCTGCGCCAACCCCTCCCGCACCGCCACGTCGTTCAGCAGCGCGGCGAGCAGGCGGGCGTTGACCTCTCCGGAGTAGCCACCGCAGGCACCGCAGTGCAGCGCGCTCGCATGCGGATTGTTGACGACATTGGCACCATGTCCGACCAGCATCACCAGGGGCGCGAAGTTGCCGGTGAAGGACATTGCGCGGAGCACGGTTTCAGCCGCCTGCAGCCGTGCCTCCAGCGTAAGCGCGGGTTCGAACCGAGGCGGCGGGTCGCTATGCGGCTTGGCGCCATGTAGACCCAAGGCATTGGTCAGGAGCTTGCCGGCATAGATAGGACCGGTTGCCTCGACGAAGGCGAAGGAGGAAACCGCCGCGAGTTTGAAGCGGCCCCAGGCCCGCTTAGCGCGCGCCTTGAACCGCGTGGACTGATCCTTGGCCTGGAGATCCGCGCCACCCGCGCAGGACCGAACCGCGGGGTTGAGCAGCACGGGCAGCCGCCTCTCTTCGACCTCCGAGGCAAACCGCCGGTGCGCGGTAGTCAGACCGAAAAAGCCAGCGAAGCCCATCGTCTGTATCCGCGGGTGTAGCCCTTCAAGCGCCCGCCGGAAAACCTCCGAGCGGACATCGATGCAAAAGGCGGCCTGGAGCAGCGGCCGGTCATCGTCCGGCGGCAACGATTGTTCGGCAAGGGTCTGCGCGAGCGCGCGCTGTGCGCCGCGCTCGGCGGCGTCCTGAAGCACGGCATCGACCAATAACTCAGGTGACGGCTCAATCGGTGCAGCATGCGCCGCCCGCACCTCCGTCCAGGCATCCAGGATGTCGCCCTCGTACCGCAGAAAGAGCGCTTCCTCCCAGATCAGCCGGATCGCCAGGAAATCCGTGAGCGTCTCATCCGCGCCGCCCGCGAGTTCGGCCTGCCATAAGCCGTAGCGCGCGTATTGCGCCCAGCCGCCAAGCGTCATCAGCATCTGATGGAAATAGGTCTCGGAAGCCTCGGCACCGAGGCCGAGCCGGACGACAGCGCGTTCGACCATGCCCAAGGCTGTTTCAGGCGCCTCGAAGACGTGCAGGGCGAAGCCGGGCAGCCCTGCGATTTCGGGTGTGATGTCATGGGTGGCAATGGCCCGCCAGGCGGCATAGGCGCCCTTCCCCTTCGGCGCGGCCCAAGGCGCCTGCCCCTCGTCGAAATACCCGGCTGCCCAGGCGCCGAAACGTTCGGCGATGAGACCCGACCAATCGATGCCAGACACGCGCGCCGCCAAATGGGCGATCGTCGGAAGCGGCGCCGGAAGCGGTGTGGCCCTGCCGGCGGCGACCTTCAGGGCGGTCACATCGGCCGCTCCCGCCTGCATCCCAGCATGCGCCAGCGCCGCCGCGAGATCCGCGTCACTGATCGCGCCGGTCGCGATCTTCTGGGCATACCAGCTCCGGGGCATGGTGACGGCGGCGCCGGCAGTTCTGGCGAGCCGCGCGGCGACCTGGGCGAGAGGTTCATCCGTCTGGCCGAGAAAGGGATGGACGGCGACGCTGGATGCCAGAGGCCAAGCCGGCGGGATCGCCCGGGCGGCGCGGTCCATCGCTTGTGCTAGGACGTCGGGGGCAGGCCAGGTCGAGAGAATGGCGTTGGTCATCAGAGTTCTTCCTGGCGCGGGTTAGGATGGATTGCGGATGGACCAGCCGCCGACCAGCCGGTCGAAGACCGCGTTGGCGTAGAGTCCGTTCGACAGATGGACGCGAAGGCCAGCGGCGGCCGGGTGGTTGGCCCAGAGTGGAAACATGGCCTGCACGATGGCGACGAGACCGAAGCTTGCGACCGCCAAGGTGATCAGCCCCCATTCGAGCGGCCCAGGCACTGGCGGCGGCGGCAGAACATGCGTGGTGATCGCGACCGCGACCCATTGCAGGGCGAAGTAACTGACCGAGGTTGCGGCTGCATAGATGGCCGTGCGCTGCGTGAGTGCGCGGGGCGCCGCATCCGCGAAGCCTTGGGCCAGCATATAGGCGACACCAAAGATCAAGATGGCGCCGAGGGCGATCGCCTGCGGAGACTTATGCTCGAAGCCGAAGCATGCGCCGCAGAGAACGTAGATCGCGAGGGCGGAGAGGAAGGCCCGCGCCACCGCGCCTGCCTTGGGGATGGCGATCGGGCCTGGCCTGCGGATCGCGGCGACCCTCTCCACGGCCCCGCCGGAGGCGAGGAAGGAATGCGCCTTGTAGAGCGAGTGCGCCACGATGTGCAGTAGCGCCAAGGGGAAGAGCGCGAGGCCGCATTCCAGGATCATGAAGCCCATCTGGGCGACGGTGGACCATGCAAGCGAGGTCTTCACCGCCGGCTGCGTCAGCATGACCAAGCTGCCGAAGAGGGCCGTGAAGCCGCCGATGACGACCAGGGCGGCCAGCACGCCAGGCGCCAGCAGCATGACGTCGGCAAAGCGGATCAGGAGGAAGCCACCGGCATTGATGACGCCGGCATGGAGCAGCGCCGACACCGGTGTCGGCGCCTCCATGACTTCGGTGAGCCAGCCATGGGTCGGAAACTGCGCCGACTTCACCACGGCGGCGAGCGCCAGAAGGCCCGCTGCGCCGACCGCCAGCGCGCCGCCTGCGCCGCTGCGTGCAGCCGACAGGATCGTCCCGAGGTCACCACTGTCATAGGCCGCGATCAGCAAGCCAGCGCCGACGATGAGCGCCGCGTCTGCAAGCCGTGCAGTGATGAACTTCTTCCAGGCCGCCCGCTGGGCTGCGATCCGTTCGGGATAGAAGACGAGCAGCCGACGGAGAAATAGGCTGGTCGCAATCCAGGCGGCCACGAGTTGGAGAAGGTTGCCGGCAATCACCAGCAGCATCACGGAGGCGAGCGTCAGGCAAAGCCAGCCGGTGAAGGGGCCTTGGGCCGCCTCTCCGTCCAGATAGGTCCGCGTGTAGCGGACGACGATCCACCCGACGAATGCCACCAGAAGCAGCATAGTGGCGCTGACGGCATCCAGCCTGACCGACAGTCCGAGACCCGCGAACCCGACCAGGGCGCTCTCGCCCGCGCCCCACAGGGCCACCGCGCCCGCTGAGAGAACCGCCGCGAGCAGGGAGAGGAGCGTGGCGGCCTCCGCCGATTTCGGGATGTGCTTTGGTCGCCGGCCACGGTCGAAGAAACCGAAAGCGCCCGCGAGGATCAGCAGAAAGGGTGCCGCCAAGGGCACGAGAAAAAATGGCATGGACCGCCCTCTGAAAGCGAAAGACTGTGCGAGGCCGTCCGTAGCGGATCAGAGACCGCCAGAAAATTTCATTGTTTCTGGAACAACGTTCGCTTTAATAGAACGACATGAGGGACCTGAACTACAACCACCTGCGCTACTTCTGGGCTGTGGCGCATGAAGGCAGCCTGACGCGTGCGGCCGAGCGCATGAATCTCTCGCAATCGGCACTTTCCGTGCAAATTCAGAAGCTTGAACACCAGATGGGCCACCCGCTGTTCGAGCGGGCCGGCCGAAAGCTCGTTCTCACGGAGGCCGGTCAGATCGCCCTCGACTATGCGGATACGGTCTTCAAGGCCGGCGAGGAACTGATGAGCACGCTGCAGGGGCGGCCGCTCGCCACCCGGCAGGTTCTCCGTGTCGGCGCCCTCACCACGCTGTCGCGGAATTTTCAACTCGAATTTCTGCGCCCGCTGGTCGGCCGCTCGGATGTCGAATTGATCGTCCGTTCCGGCAACATCCGGGATCTGCTCGCGCAACTGGAGGCGCACGCCATCGATGTGGTGCTCGCCAACAGCGCGGCGCCGCGCGATGCACGATCCCCGTTGCGCAATCACCTGCTCAACGAACAGCCTGTGAGTCTTGTCGGCCATCCGCGCCCGGAGGGGCGACCGTTCAATTTTCCTGACGATCTAAGATCGGAACCCATCCTTTTGCCGAGCCTCGAGAGCGACATTCGTGTGGCATTCGACCGCGTCCTCGAATTGGCAGGCATCCGGCCGATCATCCTGGCGGAAGTCGACGACATGGCGATGCTGCGACTCCTGGCGCGTGAGCGCGAAGGCATCGCCCTCGTGCCGCCGATCGTCGTCCGCGATGAACTGGAATCGAGCGTGCTCGTCGAATATTGTCGCATACCCGCCGTCACGGAAACCTTCTACGCCATCGTACAGAAGAGACGGTTTCCGAACCGCCTGTTGGGCGACCTGCTCCCGGCTTCCAGGACTTAGATAAAGCGGAAACCGAACCCAATAACGGCTCGCGGGCCCTGCGTCATTTTCAGGATCTCGCTGCGGCGCGGGCGCTGGAAGGCGCCGTCCGTTCGCTGCTGCGGACAGGTTAAGGCGCGCCCGGGTTCGCTGCTGCCGCGTCAGTTCCGCCGCCAAACCTCTTCCTGCAGGAAAGACGCAAAGGCCACCCATAGAGCCAGCGGCACGAAAGCGGCGGCCGCCTTGCTGTCCACGGCCTTGGCAGCAGCGACGAGGCTGATCGAGGTCGCGGCCATTCCCCCGGTCACTCCCAAGGCCTCACCCAGGCGCTTCCGGCCGAAGAAAACCCAGGAGAAGCTCCCGACGCCGAGGACGGAGAGCCCCCAGAGCCAGAGGGCGGCCAAGCGCGCCGCACCGGGTTGCTGCATCATCAACCTGGCGCCCCCATAGGCGAGCAGACCGTCGAGAACACCCCACGCACCGCCGAATACGGGGCCAGGCGGCGTCACCGCAGGCTTCCGCAGGCGCGCGTACCAGATCGCGGTCCTCGGACGTGTGGGTGTCGGCCCGAACCGGCCGCCCGCTACCGCCGCAGCGCCAACCGCGAGTGAAGCAACCGTCCAAGCCCATCGCGTCTGCATCATCTCCCCCGGCGGCTCGCCACTGTCCAATCTCCTCGATCTACGCCCTCCGCGCGCCCCGCCCTCGCCGCATCAGAAGGAGCGCAGCCAGACCAAGGGCCACGGCCGCCGTGATCCGCGGGTGCAATTGCGCTTCCAGAGCCAGGCTGGTCGATCGTGTGAAGGGATGGAGGCTGCTGTCCTGAGCGAGATCTTCGCGGACTTCATAGAGATTGTCGCGCTCGGCCGGATCACCCGCGTGGTCGGTCGTCATCGTCGCCCGGCCGGCGCGCGCCGTGATCCAGTCCATGAGACGGGGAGCCAGCAGATTGCCGACCACCAAGCTGACACCGCCCGCACCACCAATGCTGAGATCCCGCACCGGATTTTCGCAGGCGTAGGCGATTGCCCTGGCGACCAGATGCGGATCATAGGCGGGTGGCGGATTGCGAACCCCCGGGGAGCCCATCCGATTGCGCGCATGATCGGTGAAGGGCGTGTTGATCGCGGCAGGCTTGATCAGCGTGACCGAGATCAGGTTTCCTTCGGCCTCACTCTCTCTGCGGAACGCCTCCGTAAAGCCTTTGATTGCAAACTTCGCGGCGCAATAAGTGCCCTGATAGGGAATTGCGATGTCGCCGAGGACGCTGCCGACATTGATGATTGCGCCCCCACCATTTTCCTTCAGCCATCGTGAGGCGACCAGCGTGCCATGCACCATGCCCCAGTATGTCACGTCGAAGAGGCGGCGCTGGTCTTCCAATGGCACGGTGTCGAGACGGCCATAGATGAAGCCGCCGGCATCGTTCACCCAAGTGTCGATCTTGCCGAAGGCTTCGGTCGCTTTCGTTGCGGCGCGCTCAAGCTGCTCCTTGTCGGCGACATCCGCTGCGGCGAAGTCGGCCTGGCCGCCATCCTTCCGGATATCGCTGCACGCGGTCTCCAGCGCCTCCTCATTGCGAGCGATGAGAAAAACCTTCGCTCCGTCACGCGCGAGGCGCTTCGCCGTCACCAATCCGACGCCGGATGTGCCACCGGTCAAGATGACCACTTGCTGATTGAGAGGCTTGAGTTTCGGACGGGGCATCGGCCTGACCTTCACAACGTCTTCAGAATGGAAAAGCGCGTAGGCTCTGACATTCGGAAGATGGATCGCCCAACCGCCCAAAACAGCGCAACCCGCGCGTCTTGGGAAAAAGATGCCGTGATGATTCGCCACATCCGGGCGCCGCGATGCGTTTGAAGGACAAGGATCGCCCCCAAGCCGCTTCGTCGGCCGCGCAGGCAACGTCTTCGTGATCTTCCACCAAGCCGGCGCGGCTCATCCCGGCCTCGCTGGCGAGGCTAGCCCTTGACGCCGCCTGTGGTGAGGCCGGCGACAAGCGCGCGCTGCAGGCAGGCGCCGATGATCACGGCCGGCAGCGCCGCCAGGATGCCCGCGGCCGCCAAAAGCCCATAATCCGACACGCGTCCGCTCGCGAGATCCGCAATCGCGACGGTGATGGTCTGCGCCGAAGAATCACTCGTGAAAATCATGGCATAGAGGAATTCGTCCCACACCATCAGCACGGAGAAAAGAATGGTGGTGGCGATGACGGGCCGCGCCAGCGGCAGCGTGACGGCAAGCCAGGCGCGCCACAGAGTGGCGCCGTCGATGGCTGCCGCCTGTTCCAGTTCGGCCGGGATCGCATCGATGCCGCCTTTCAACAGCCACGTCGTGAACGGCAAGACGATCGTGCTGTCGGCGATCATCAGCGCGAAAGGCGAGTTGAGCAAGGAAAGGCTGGAGAAAACGTGATAAAGCGGCACCACGAATAGCAGTGGCGGCAGCATGTAGGTGGCAACGACCAGCATCAGCACCTTGTCGAGCCGACCCTCGCGCCGGGAAAACAGCCAAGAGGCAGGAAGCGCCAGAGCGAAGGATACGATCGTCGTGCCGATGGCGACTTCGAGCGTGTTGCGCAGCGCCGAGAGGAAGACTTGGCCGTCACTATTGGCGGCAAGGCTCAGCAGCCGATGATAGCGCGAAAAGTCCAGCTGCCTCGGTATCCAGTGCAACGGCAAGGTGGTCAGGTCACGCGTGCTGCTGATACTCATGATGATCATCCAGAGCAATGGCAGCAGCACGACCAAAGCGACGAGGATCATGCCGGAATAGCCGGCAATCCTTGCTGTACGGCTCAGCTTCATGTCAGGCGGCCGTCTGCTGGGCCTGGGTCGCCCGCATATAGCCCCCGATCAGAACGACGCTGATTGCGACCGAAAGAAGCGCAATGGCGGCGCCATAGCCTGCATTGCCGAAGGAAAACGCCTGTTCGTAGACCATGATACTGAGAGATTTAGTGGCGTTCGCCGGGCCGCCGCGCGTCATCACCCAGATGATGTCGAAGACCTTGATCGTATCGATCACGCGCAGCACGGCTGCGATCATCAGTGGAGTAAAGATGGCAGGCAGGATGACCGTGCGGAAGCGCAGCCAGGCCCCGGCGCCGTCCACGAAAGCCGCTTCCTTGAGTTCACGCGGCACGTTCTGCAGGCCCGCAAGCGTGACCAGGGCAACGAAGGGAAAGGTCTTCCAGATATCGGCGCCGGCAATCGCCGCAAGCGCGAGCCCAGGATCACCCAGCCAGCTCCGATAGGCGCCGATGATGTGCAGCTGTGTCAGCAGCGCATTGAGCGCCCCGAAATCGGGATTGTAGATGACACGCCAAGCCATGGCGTTGATGACCGTCGGCAAGGCCCAGGGAATGATGAGGATGGCGCGCAGAATGCCGCGCCCACGCAGCGGCAAGTCCAGCAACAGACCCACCAGCAGCCCGAGAACCATCTCGATCGCGACCGTGGATAGGCTGAAGATCACCGTGACCATGAGCGCGTGGCGGAAGCCATGCGAGCGAAAGGCATGGGCGTAGTTGGCCAGGCCGACGAAGCGGCCGCTCGCGTCTCCCAGCTGCGCATCCGTGAAGCTGAGCCAGACGGTCTGGACCAGCGGCCATCCGATGACGGCCGCCAGACCCAGAAACAAAGGCAAGAGAAGAAGAAGGGACCGCCGGCCAAGCATGAAGCGGCTAGTCGCCCGTGATGGTATCGGCCGCTGCTTTCAGCGCCGCAGCGGGCTGCGCCTTGCCGAGCAAAGCCTGCTGGATGTTCGTCTGCAGCGCGGCGGAAAACTGCTGGTAATTCGGCACGAAGGGACGCGGGAACAGCTGGGCCTGTGTCGCCTCCATGGCCTTCGCCATCGGGCCGAGTGGACCGTTCATCAGCGCAGGCTCATTGAAGGAGGATTTCCACATCGGGATGGCATCGGCCGTATAGGCGTCCTCCACCTTCTGCGAGGTCAGATAGGTGATGTAGTCCCAGGCGGCCTCTGCGTTCTTGCTGGCTGTGGGAATGCCGAGGCCCATCGCGCCATTGACCGAGGAGATGGTGCTTTTCCCGGGCACGCCAGGTGCAGGCTCAACGCCGACCTGACCGACGACTTTGGATTCTTTCGGATTGTTGTTGGCCAGTGCCCACATATAGGACCAGTTGAGCGCGAAGGCGGCCTGGCCCGCGGAGAAGACGCGCCGCACGTCTTCTTCCAGGTATTCGGTCGAATGCGGATTGCTGACGCCGGACTTCAGGGAGTCGACCATGAAGGTCAAAGCATCAAGCCCCCCGCCCGTCTGGAAGGCGGGCGCGCCGGAACTGTCGATGAACTGGCCGCCATAGGCATTGAGGAGAACCGCATAGTCGCAGATCAAGGCCTCCGCCTGGCTCCAGCTCCAGGCGATCGGGTATTGGAGAATGCCCTTCTCCTTGATGATCTTGGCATCCGCGATCACGTCCGGCCAGGTGGTGGGCACCGTGGTGATACCGGCCTTCGCCAGGATGGCCTTGTTGTAGTAAAGGAACTTGCTGTCGAGCAGCCACGGCAGGCCGTATTCGTGTCCCTTGTAGGTGACGGTCGTCCAGGCGCCGGGTTCGATGCCCGATTTCATGTCGGGCGTGATCCGGGCGGAGACATCCTGGAGAACGTGCTTGGCGGCGAATTCCGCCGGCCAGATCACGTCATACAGCACGACGTCATAGCCGTTGGCCGACCCCTTCGAGAGCAGGATTTTGTCATGCAGAGATTCGTACGGCACAAATTCCAGGTTGATCGTCACGTCCGGGTGCATTTTGACATAGGCCGCGGTCATGGCGCGAACATCCGTCTCGCTATAGCCGGCCTGGCTCATGAACAGTGCATGCAGCGTGGTCTTCGCCTGGGCCGCCCCGGCGAGGCCGAGTTGCAGCGCGAGAACGGAGGCGCAAGCGAGGAAAGAGCGTCTTTTGGATCTCTGAAGAGTCATTGGCGCGGTTCCTGTCGGTGTGAAGGCCATGAGGGCGTAACCAAGGCGGGCAGGGTGGGCTGGCGGCCAAGAATTAATTCAATTTTCTTTCTTAAATTGATCAGCTCAAGCGCGCACTGTCAACCATTCTCGCTCCCCTCGCCCGCAAAAGCCTCGGACCGCGGGAAGGGGCTGCCGAGAACCGCCTGAGCCTGGGACAAGGGCGCGGGGACCCCTGCCGCGCCTGGATTGGCCGGCACCTTCCACAAAAGACCGAGGCTGGGCTGGATCATCGCCGAAATCGGCAGCGCCGCAGCACCGAGCGCCGGCATGTCCTGGGCGGTTGCGACCGTCAGGCGCGCCAGGCTCCGGTGCACCCCGGGGTCAGGATAGACCGAGGGCAGCAAGGGTTGGGTCAAAGCTACCAAGCGGCTGAGCACGTCCTCCGGCATCCCGCCGCCGATGACGACGGTTTCAGGATCGAACATCACCTCGATGTTGTGGATGGCCGTGCGCAAATGCTGCGCCGCCTCCTGCAGCCAGGTCATGAACCGCGGCTCATTCGCGCTCAGGCAGGCGCTGAGTTCCTCTGGCCGGACCTGATCGGCGGTGCGCTCCATCCCGCCCACGGCCTCCCCCGCCGAAAAGAGCGAGCAATATTGTTCAAGGCAGCCGCGATTGCCGCAGGAACACGGGCGACCACCGGGCTTGACGATCATATGGCCGATCTCGCCCGCTCCGCCCGAGCCACCGCGGTAATGATCACCGTCCACGATCATGCCGCCGCCAATCCCGAAGCCGAAATGGAGATAGAAGAAATGTCGGGCGGTCCGGCCGACACCATAGAGCTTTTCGCCGATGGCGGCGGCGCGCGCGTCATTCTCTGCGATCACCGGAAGGTTGAGCCGGCCACTGAGGCTTTGGGCAAGCGGATAGTGCGGCCGGACATCGCCGGCCGCCATGGATTCGACGATCAGCACGCCATCGCGCACCAAGCCCGGCAACCCGCAGCCGACACCCCAAAGCTGCTCGCGTGGCAGCCTGGCCTGGGTCAGCAGTCCTTCGACCACGGTTTCCATGACACTCATCAGTCTTTCCAGCGGCAGCACGGGGGTTTCGATCGGCAGGCTAGCGGAGGTGATGACGTCGCCCGCGAGATTCACCAGGACGCCGCTCAAGGATTGATGTCCGAGATTGAGGCCGACGGCGTAGCCGCCTGTCGGCTCCAGCGACAATTCGACGGCCGGCTGGCCGCGCAGCCCCTGCCGGCGGTTGCCTTCACGGATCAGGCCCGCATCGCGCAACTCGGCCGAGATGTTCGACACCGCCTGCGGCGTCAGCCCGGTCAGGCGGGCCAGATCCGCGCGAGTGATCGCGCCATGACGCCGCACCGCCTCGAAAATCACACGGCGGTTCAGGGTCCTCGCATGCTCGATATTGGTGCCGTGGAACATAGCCCATCCTCAACCCAGCCGCCGCACGCCGTGACGCTGGTTAAATCATTCAAGTTGAATTATGTCTGGAGGCCAAGCGGGAATCGGGGAGTCACGAATGAAAATCGACCTCTACATGCGCGAGCAGCCGAAGCTGCTGGCCAGCTTGCCGACTGTTATAAGCCCAATCCTGTCGGGCGTGTCGGCCCTGGCCGTCAAGCCGGAGCGGCTTGTCCTGGTCGGCACCGGCTCCTCGATGAACGCCTTGGTTGCCGCCGCGACCGCGCTGGAACAGGCGACGGGCGCGCTCGTCACCTTCAAGGAGCCAGAAGCCTTCCTGCATCTGCCGCCGCGACAGAGTGCGGTGCCCACGCTCGTCATTGCCGTCTCTCAGTCCGGGCGCAGCACCAGCACGGTGGAAGCGGTCCGCCTGTCGGTCTCGCTCGGTTTCCCGACGCTGGCCGTCGTCGGCGAAGCGGGTAGCCCCTTGGCCGAGACCGGTGCCGATGTCGTGCTCATGCCGATCGGCGAGGAATTGGCCGGCCCCAAGACCAAGGGCTATACGGCCAGCGTTCTGACGGTTCTTGCCATCGCGGCCCATCTCGGCGGCAAGACAGTCGATACCGCCGGGCTGGAAAGCGCGCTGGAGACGGCGCTCGCCCAGGCCGATGCAGCCGCACAAGCGCTGCTCTCCACCTATGGCATTCCGGATTACATCCAGGTCGTCGGCCAGCACGGCCATCTCGGCAGCGCGCTGGAAGCCTCGCTCAAGATCGCCGAGATCACCGGCGTGCCGACGGCAGGCTTCGACATCGAGGAGGCGCTGCATGGCCATGTCTATGGCACCACCGAGCGCAGCCTGGTTCTGGTGATTGCGCGTGACGCACGGGAAGCGCAGGTCGCCGCCAATCTCGGCCGCGCCTTGACCGCCCTCGGCCCACGCCTCGCCATCTGCAACCTGTCGGATGAAAAGACACCCTACGATCTCGCCATCGATTGGCCGCCGGTGCCCGAGAGTTGGGCGGATGCGACCTGGGTGCTGTTTCCCTTCCAGTGGTACGCTTGGCACGTCGCCCGCGCAAAGGGCATGGAGCAGCCGGGAATGATCTATCCCAATCTCGGCAAGCAGCTGAACGTCAAAATCCGGCCGGTTGTTGCCTGATCATGGATAACGGGAATCGCATCGGCGTCGGTGTCGACATCGGGGGCACCGCGATCAAGTTCGGTCTGGTGGCAGAGAGTGGCAAGGTGCTTACCAAACGCGCCATCCCGCTCGACAAGTCTCTGCCCTTCGCGGCCTTTGCCAGCCAGTTGGGCGACGAGATCGCGGCCCTGCTGACGGGAGGTCGATCAGCCTCGGCAATCGGCGTCGGTGTGCCCGCCTATCCCAATCCCAAAACCGGCGGGCTGATGAAGTCCATCCCGAACGTGCCGCCCTTGACCGGCGGATCGCTGCGCGACGTCTTCACGGCGCGCTTCGGACTGCCGACGGTCATCGGCAACGACGGGGTTTGCGCGGCGGAAGGCGAAATGGTCTGGGGAGCGGGACGGCCGTTCCAGCGTTTCGCGGTGCTGACGCTTGGCACCGGCATCGGCGGCGCCGTCGTGATCGACCGCAAGATCATCGACGGCCCGAATGGCCTGCCGCCCGAAATCGGCGCGATCTGCCTCGATCCCTCGCGCACCGACCTGCCCGGGCCCATCCCCGGCACCTTCGAGTTTCTGGCGAGCGCCAGCGCGCTGTTGCGCCGCTACCAGACGCTGGCGGGCGACAGTGCCGTAGCGACATCGCGAGAGGTCTATGACCGCGCCAAGGCGGGTGAGGCTCTGGCCCTGCAGGTGGTGCATGAAGGCGGCCGATGGATCGCCCAAGCGATCGGCATGATGTCCAACATGCTCAACCTGGAAGCGGTGATCCTCGGCGGTGGCCTATCCGGCGCCGGCGACTTCCTGCTGGAGACGGTGCGTCCCTACCTCAAGGGCTTCTACTGGGCTCTCTTCGAACGGCCGCCGCAGCTGCTGCTGGCTGAAAATGGCAATGACGCCGGGATCATCGGGGCGGCGGCCATTGGCCTCGCGGCGCGGTCTGTCCCATAGCCCCCCTGAGCTGAGAGAGGCGCGCCGGGCGCTCTGTGCCCGGCCGCTTTCGAAGTGTCAGACGTGCCGTCGTCAGCTCAAAGACACCGGTGAGCCGATCTCGACGACACCGCCCGCGATGACCTCGGCATAGACGCCCATATCGGCATGGCCGTAGCATTTCATCAGCGAGCGCGGGATCGTCGTATTCCGTTGCGCGGTGTCAGGGTCGACATCCGTCGCGGCGCAGCGCCGAGTTCGCTGAAGAATTTTGAGGCGCGCGGATCCGACCGTGACCTCCTGCCCCACCATGTCCAACTCGCTGAAGGCTTCGAGCCCGTCGATGTAGAGATTGGCACGAAACCGCAGAGGGTTGAGCGGCGTCTCGATCCGCGCCGCAAATGCCTGCACGCTCTGGAGATTGATGACTGAAATCGCGTTCATCATCTGCGGCGAGTCGACCGAGACATCGGTGAAGCGATTTTCCCCGCCGACCGCGAGGACGGGTGTCTGCTGTCCGGTCAGATCAAACATCGCCGCAAAAAATGACGCGATCTCTCTCTGGCCGTCTGGGGTTTCGAGTGCCGCGTCGAGCACGCGCCGACCGTCCAGGTCTATCACCAGCCGCCGCGTCGCTGGGTCGACGAAGGTCCTGAGCTCTGCCAGGCGCTCCTCCTTCACCAGGACGATGAAGCGTGTCTTTGGCAAAGGCTTGTAGTCAGCCGGGTCGTAGCCGCTATCGTGGCGGGCGAGGCCGTAGACCCGGTCGAACGGAAAGCCTTCCCCTGGGGCGAGCTGAACGCGGGCGAGAGCCTGGGCGCTGAGGCCCTTCACGGGATAATGGTAAAGGCCGTCCACATGCATCAGCATCCTCCTTTGCCGCGTCTTCTGGCCGAGCACGACGGCAAAAGCGTCTCCGGCGGCAGATGACTCTAGGTCTGTCCGCAAGGGGCGTAAAGCGCCGGGCTCGCCTACTGTCTGGGGCTTCCAGCGAGGTGCCAGGCGAGAAGTTGCAACCGCAAGTCCAGCCGGTGCAGCTGATCGAGCTGCAGACCGAGGATTTCCTCCATCCGTTCGATGCGGTTCAACAGGGTATGGCGGTGGATGCCGAGCAACCGCGCCGAGGTGGAGACGTTCCAGTCGTTTTCGAGCAGACAGGCGAGCGACTGCACCAAGGCTCCCTGCTGCCTGTCGCTGCGGAGCAGCAGGTGGATGGATGGAAAGGCCCGCTCATCGGCGTCCTTCTGGTCGAGCGCCCGCAAAAAGCGGGTGAGCGCCGTCATCTCCTCGGCCAGCACCAGCCGGCGGCCGGGTTCCAGAATGCGCGCCAGGCGGAGCGTATCGCGCGCGCTGGCATAGCCCACGGGTGCTTCCGCCACATCCTCCAAAGTGTGGCTGAAAGCCACGCGCGGGCGCAGGCGCGCTGCCTCCAGCACCTCCACCAGCGCCGACTGCATGTCCCGCGAAACGCCGCCCTTGCTGCGCTGAACCACACCGAGCAGCATGCTGCCGCGCCGCGCGACCTGGCCGCCCCAACCCTGCCGGCGGATGAACGTGCGGAGGATGGCGAGCGCACCGCCACTGTTCGCCCCTTCGACATCGGCCGTGAAGACGACGAAGGGCGCACCGTCGCGCAGCCCGAGCTCTGCCCGGGCCTCGGCCGAGGCCGCTGTGCCGAGGAGAATGTCGACGACACGATCCTCGGCCTGGCGCTCTGCCAGCCGAGCGATTTCCGCGCTCTGGCTGAGCAGCAGGGCTGCGGCCATGGCACCGGTCTCTGCTGCCAGGCTGTCGAAGCGGCTGATGTCCGCCTGCTGTGTCTCGACGATGAGCCAGCCACTTGGCCGGGGTTGGGTAGGGATGGCGGCAGCGAAGCCCAGCCGCTCGCCTTGCCAGGCCATCAGCTGCGTCGCCCCGCCCTGCGGGCGGAGCGCATCGAGCGCTGCCACCGCACCGGGCGTCAGGCCGGTAGGAGAAAAGACCGGTCCGGTTTCACCCCCCTGGTGGCGCGCCAGCACCTGCATGGCCGCATCGATGATCGCAACACCGCGCCCGAACAGGCGACCCAGCCGCGCGCACAGCGCCTGCGGCCCGCCGCCACGCATGACGATCTGCAACAGATCCCGGTTGAGCCGCTCAGCACTCTCCAGCGCGACATATTGGGACTGAACGAGATGCGTGAGCAGGCTGTGCGTCACGTCGCGGAAATTGATCGCCCAGGGTAGCACGATGATGGGAATGCCCCGCGCCTCGCTCTCCGCGATCATCGTCTCCGGCACATGATCCATATAGGTGCCGAGCGCAATGACCAGGCCCGCGATCTGCAACCGCTCCATCACCTGAAAGATGTCGTGCTGCAGCTGCTTGCTACCGCCGAGGACGACACCCGCCGTCATGATCAGTTCATGCCCAGTCAGCGAATCCTCGATGTCCTCGTGATCGACGACATGCACCCAGCGCAGCCGGCGCGTGAGGCCGGCACGGCCCGAGACGACACTGGCCTGATCGAGGGGTGGGATCGACAAGCATTCGGCGACCGTCAGCCCGAAATCCGCAGCGGCAACGGGTTGCATGCCGCTCTGCTCTACTCCGCCGCCGTCGGGACGGGCCGCCCGCGATAGGCGGCACCGGGATGGCTATCCGCCAGACGCGTATGGCCGGGACCGAAGAGATTCTCACGCAACGTCGTACCTTCGTATTTCGTGCGGTAGCGGCCGCGTCGCTGCAACTCCGGCACCACGAAATCCGCGAAATCCCGCGCCGTCCCTGGCGCGAGGAAGCCGCGCATGAGGAAGCCGTCGAGATCAAAGGTATCCGACCAGCGCTCGATCTCGTCCGCGCATTTCTTGGGGCCGCCGCAGACGAAGAGGCGTTTGCGGTCGAGCCGCGCGGCATCCTCGATGATGTCACCGATCGTCCAACCCTTGGGAAAGGGATAGCGTGCCATATGGTCAGCACCCGGGCCACCGGCCGCAATGATGTCGTCAATCTTCTCATGGCGGCCGTAGCGCGAGATATCCATGCCCGAGCCGAAGCGATGGGCGAGATAGCCGTCCGCGCTTGCCAGATCCATGAAGGTGGCGAGCTTGGCCTCGGCTTCCGCATCGGTGGCCGCACAGACGATGTTGCATTCGGCGAAGAGCCGCACCTCATCATGGCTGCGGCCCGCCTCTGCGGCGATGCGCCGGATGTCCTGCACATGGCTCAACAGGATGTCCTCAGTATAACCCCCGATGAAAATGCCTTCGGCATATTGCGCGGCGAAGGCACGGCCACGATCGGAACTGCCCGCCTGGAAGATGACGGGGGTGCGCTGCGGCGTCGGGCACATGAGGTGCGGGCCAGCAACCTTGAAGTGTTTGCCTTCGTGGTTGATCGCATGGACCTTCGCGGGATCACTGACCCTGGAGGATGCGACGTCGATCTTCAAAGCGTCCTCCTCCCAGCTCTGCTCCCACAGCTTGAACGTGACATGGGCGTATTCCTCCGCCCTGTCGTAGCGCGTGTCATGGGCGACGGGAGGAATGCCGAAATTCGCAGCCGCCCCGGGCAGGTAGGAGGTGACGATGTTCCAGCCGACGCGGCCACCGCTCAGCATGTCGAGCGAACTCATGCGGCGCGCGAAGGAGAAGGGATGCTCGTAGGTCGTCGAACTCGTGGCGGCGAAGCCAAGATGCTTCGTTACCGCCGCCATCGCCGGAATCAGCACCAGCGGATCATGGATCGGCACATGCATGCCTTCGCGTAGAGCGACATCCGGCAGGCCGCCGTAGCCCGCAGAGATAGCGAGTGTGTCGGCGAAGAACAGCGCGTCAAACATGCCGCGCTCCAGCGCCTTGGCCTGCTCGATCCAGAAATCGAAACTGCCAAACTCACGGCGATGGTTTGCCGGGTGGCGCCACAATCCGTAGTTATTATGGCTGATGGCGCCCATTTCCAGCAGCATGAAGTGGATCTGGCGGCCGGCACGGTGCGTGGTCATGACGAACCCTCTGGTTATGGCGGCGCTCCGCCCTCACGCGCCATAGCGCTGCTTGATGCGCAGGAACGTAAGGAGGGCGGTCGACGTCAGGACGATGGCGATGATGATGGTGGCGAGTGCGTTCACCTCGGGGCTGACGCCGAGATGCACGCGGGAGAAGATGACGAGCGGCAAGGTGGTGGAGGACGGTCCGGCGGTGAATTCGCTGATGATCACGTCGTCCACGCTGAGCGAGAAGGCAAGCAGCCAGGCCGATACGATGGCCGGCAAAATGAGGGGCAGCGTCACCAGCGTGAAGACGGTCGCCGGCACCGCGCCAAGATCGAGCGCCGCCTCTTCCACCGAGGTGTCGAATCCCGTGATACGGCTCTGGATGACGATGGCCACGAATGCGCTGCAGAAGGTGATGTGCGCGGCACAGATGGTCACGATGCCACGGCCGTGCGGCCAACCGAATAACTGTTCGCTGCCGACGAACATGAGCAGCAGCGCGATGCCGGAGACGATTTCCGGCATGACGAGGGGCGCCATCACCATGCCCATGAAGAGCGAACGGCCCCGGAAGGCACGAAAGCGACTGAGCGCATAGCCCGCGAGCGTGCCGATAACGGTCGCACCCGTCGCCGAGATGAGCGCGATCTCGATGGAGAGCCGAGCGGCGCGTAAAATCTCGCCGTCATGCGCGAGAACGCCGTACCAGCGTGTCGAAAGTCCTGTCCAGATCGTCACCATGGGTGAGGCGTTGAACGAATAGACGACCAGGGTCAGGATGGGCAGATAGAGGAAGGCGAGCCCCGCCGCCAACATAGCGGTGAGCGCCCTTCCCTGCAGCCGCGCGCTCACGATTGCGCGGTCATCAGCTTCGCCTCGTTCCGGCTACGCAGCCAGACCAGAAGCATGATGGGCAGAAGCAGGAAGATGGCGAGGGCCGTGGCGACTGCGGAGGCTGTCGGCCAGTCACGGTTGTTGAAGAATTCGTCGAAGACGACGGACGCGATCATCTGATGGCCTGGGCTGCCAACGATGGTCGGGATCAGATACTCGCCGACGGCCGGGATAAAGACCAGCAGCGACCCGGCGACGATGCCGGGCACGGACATCGGCAAGGTGACGAGCAGGAAGTTGATGAAAGGTCGTCCTCCGAGATCTTCGGCTGCTTCGAGCAGGCTAAGATCCAGTTTTTCGAGTGTGGTGTACAGCGGCAGCAGCATGAAGGGCAGATAGGCATAAGCCATCACGAGATAGACCGCCGTCTGCGTATTCATGATGCGCAGAGGGTGATGGATGAGGCCGAGCGTCAGCAGCAGATTGTTGAGCAGGCCGTTGTCCCGCAGGATGCCGATCCAGGCATAGACGCGGATCAGGAAGGAAGTCCAGAACGGCATGATGACCAGCATCAGCAGCAATGGCCTCGCCCTGGGTGTGGCCCGGGCAATCCGATAGGCCATCGGATAGCCGATCATCAGGCACAACAGGGTGGTGATAGCGGCCGCCAGCAGGGCACGCCCATAGGCGATGACATAACTCGGATCTTGGAACAGATAGCTCCAGTTCTCCAGATGCAGGGTCACCTGCAGGGCCCCGTCATCCGTCATCTTGGCGATCGGGCCGATTGGCGGAATGCCGATGATGCTCGTCGAAAACGCGATCTTCAGAGTCACCAGGAAGGGTAGCAGGAAGAAGACGCCGAGCCACAGGAAAGGCAGGCTGATCACGATGCGCCGTCCCCAGGCACCTGAAAGGAGATGCAGCAGCCCTCGCATGCTCAGGGCTCGATCACGGTGGTCGCCTCGGGCGACCAGGCAAGAGTGACGGGCGCCCCGAGCCGCAATGCCGCTGCCGCTCCATCGGCCCGGTTCGGCTGGGTCACCTGCAGCAGCGCGCCACCCACCACCGCCACACGATAGACGGAGGCGCCGCCATGATAGGCCAAGGCCTCGATGCGACCATGGATACGGTTCGCGCCCGGCGCATCGTCACCGACACCTATTCGCTCGGGCCGGAGCGCCAGTACCGCCTGCGCGCCAATCGGCAAGGGCCGGGTCGTGGCGAAGATGACGTCGCAGCCGAGCATGGGGCAGGTCATCACGGTCTGATGCGCGTGGCTCCCGATGACAGAACCCTCCAACAGGTTCACCGAGCCGATGAAGTCCGCCACGAAGCGGCTGCGGGGCGCCTCATAGATGTCCTGTGGGCTGCCGACCTGGACGATGCGCCCTGCATCCATCACGGCGATGCGCGTCGCCATGGCCATCGCCTCCTCCTGGTCATGTGTGACCATGACGAAGGTGATGCCAAGCTGTCGCTGGATCGCCATCAACTCGAACTGCGTATGCTCGCGCAGCTTCTTGTCGAGCGCCGACATCGGCTCATCCAGCAGCAGCACTTCCGGCCGCTTCACCACCGCCCGGGCGAGGGCGACACGCTGGCGCTGCCCGCCCGAGAGCTGGTGCGGCTTGCGGCTGGCCAGACCCTCGAGGCGCACGAGCGCCAGGGCCTCGTCAACGCGCCGAGTAATCTCGGTCCGCGGCAGGCCCTCGCGCTTGAGGCCGAAGGCAATGTTGGCGGCCACCGTCATATGGGGAAACAGCGCGTAGGACTGGAACATCATATTGACCGGCCGCTCATAGGGCGGCGTCGCCGTCACGTCCCGAGCGCCGATATGGATGCGGCCGGAGGAAGGCTGCGCGAAACCTGCGAGCATCCGCAAAAGCGTCGTCTTGCCGCAGCCCGAGCCACCAAGCAGGGCAAAAAGCTCGCCCCGCCCGATGGTTAGATCGATCTCCCGCACCGCCACGAAGTCACCGAAACGCTTGCTCACGCCTTCGATGCGGATATGCGGCGGGTGCGGCGCGGCGGCGGCACCCGCAGCGGTCACGGAAGAGCCGTCAGCATCCATGCCGCGCGTCAACTTGCATTCTTGAAGTTGTCCCACATCCGGGTGCGCAGGCGTTCGTATTTCGGGGTGACCGCCGCCTGCATGAAGAGGCGGCCGAGGTCGTCCTTGGGCGGGAAGACGCGCGCATCATCCTCCAGATCTTTCCGCATCAGCGCCTTGCTAGCAGGCACGCCATTCGCATAGTTGGTGTAGTTGCTGTTGTCGGCAGCCGCCTCTGGACTGAGCATGTAGTTGATGAAGGCGTAGGCATTGTCCTGGTTCGGTGCGCTGTTCGGCATGGCATAGGTGTCGAACCAGATGATCGAGCCTTCCTTGGGCAGAACGTAGTTGATGGAGACACCGTTCTTCGCCGCCGTGGCGCGCTTGGACGCCTGCAGCACATCACCGTTCCAGCCGACGGAAATGCAGAGATTGCCGGTTGCGAGATCGGCGAGCCAGGTGGTCTGGCTGATCGTCTTCATGTAGGGCCGGATCGGCTTCAGCAGGTCCGCGACCTTCTTCAAATCGGCCGAATTCTGGCTCGCCGGATCAAGGCCCAGATATTTGAGGGCGATCGGCGTCATGATGGCCGCGCTGTCGATGATGTTGATGCCGCATTTCTGGAGCGCCTTGGCATTGGCAGGATCGAAAAGCAGCGCCCAGGAGTCGGTCGGGGCGTTGGGCAGCAGCTTCTTGACCATGCCGACGTTGTAGCCGAGCCCAACCGTGCCCCAGTCATAGATCACGGCATGCTGGTTCCCGGGATCGGCCTTTGCCAGAATGGCCATCAGGTCTGGGTCGAGGTTCTTCCAGTTCGGGATCTTTGAGCGGTCGAGCACCTGATAGGCGCCGGCCTGAGCCTCGGTCGCGAGATAGGGTTCGGCATTCGCGACCACCACATCATAGCCCGTGTTCCCGGCCATCACCTTGGCGTCCATCATCTCCTCGCTGTCGTAGACGGAGAGATTGGCGGTGATGCCGGTCGCCTTCTTGAAATTCGCGAAGGCGTCTGGCGCGAAGTAATCAGCCCAATTGAAAACGGTGACCGAACCGGCGGCCTGCGCGGCACTGGGCAGTGCCGCGCCGACACAGGTCATCAAGGCAAGGCCAGCAGAGACGATGGCATAACGTCGCAGCATCAAAGACCCTTTCCGAGTAACCGAATGACGATCAGGCTAAGGCAGGCGTGGTGCCGGTTCCTATGGACAGCTTGCGTAGATCAGGCCGGTAATTCCTGGACATTCTGTCCAGCATATTTCGTGCCATCCGGCGCCGGATGCAGAGGCAGGTCGTGCACTATGCGAAAATGACGGCGCTGAAGTTCCGCAAAGAAGGATGTGGTCTCGAAGCATTCCTCCGGCGCCCAGACGCCCGGCCGCGTGCCGCCGCGCAGCAGCAGTTGTACCCCGATGGCGAGACCAATCGACGTCGCAGGGTCGTTGTAGCCCGCATGGTCAGGATGCGGCGCGCCGATCACCGCGCAATTCACCCGGGCCGGATGCCCGCCGACCTGCCCCTCGCCCACGGCGAGGTGCAATTCGTGAATCTCGCTCGGCGGAACGCTGGCGCCACGGCGCTCGATGTTGCGGCGGATCAGAGCATCCAGCAGGTCGACCGGCTTGACAGATACACCCTTGACCATAAGCGGCTCGTCGTAATCGTCGAAACCCGCCGAGCAGAGGGCCAGCCAGGCGCGATGCTCATGCTCCGGCAGATGCAGCTTCCAGGTGAACTCCCGGATGCCCTTGTCGCGGATGCCTTCGGAAAAAGGCACCGTCAGCGGTTCGGAATGCTGGGTGAACATGAATTCCGTCTCACCCCAGGGTTCGGGCAGTCGTAGCACCTCCTGCCCGCTGCGCGGCGGCACTTCGCGTAATGCGCCGTCAAGGAATTGCAGCGAAGGGTTGGCGTACTCGGCAAGCAGCGTCGGCAGCGAATAGGGGGGAACCAGCACGGGGCTGGGCACGCCGAAGTTCTTCGCCACCCAGTAGAGGTTGATGCGCTCGATCCTATCCAGCCGTTCGGCGACCGCCCGGCAGACCATGTTGGAAATACCGGGATCGGCACCCAGGCCCAGCACCGCGGTTATGCCGGCCTCAGCCCAGGCCGCGTGATGCTTTTTCTGTTCGACGGTGAACACGCCCATACCGCCGTAATCGACATAGGTCACGCCAGCCTGGCGGCAGGCATCGAATATCACCATTTGCTGGCCGGCGAAGGTCGGCACCGCGTTGATGCAGAGATCGCAAGCGCCCAGCAGGCGGAGCAGCGCCGGCTGATCGGCGCAATCCACTTCCACGGCCGACAGACGCGGATCGCCAAGTCTCTCGACCAGGGAGCGTGCGGCGGAGAGCAGACGGTCCGCCACCACGATCTGCGTGATCCCATCCTGATGCGGGGAGATGAGATCGCGCACTGTGCCGCTGGCCATGGCACCGGCACCACCGAGAACAAGAACACGCATGAGCTGAGATCCGTCTAGAAAGTGATGATCTGCCGAACGGCCGTACCCGCGCGCATGCGCGCGAACCCCGCATTGATGTCGCCAAGCGTCAGCCGGTCAGAGATGAGATGGTCGAGATGCAGCCGGCCCTGCAGGTAGAAGTCGACAAGCTTGGGAATGTCGAGCCGAAATCGGTTGGATCCCATGCGGCTACCTTGGATTCGCCGGTCCGCGAGCATGGCGATCGCGTCGAGTTCCAGCTTTGTCCCCCAGGGCGGAATGCCAACGAGGGTCGCCATGCCGCGCGGCGCAAGCATGGCGAAGGCCGCCTCCGCCGTTGCCTTGGCGCCGATGCATTCGATGGCATGGTCGACCCCGCCCCGCGTCAGCTCCGTGACGGCGGCTGCCGCGTCGATGCCGCGCGCGTCGATGACGTCGGTCGCCCCCAGGCGGCGCGCGAGGTCGAGCTTCGTGGGCTGCGTGTCGATGGCAATGATGCGCCCCGCACCGGCGAGGGCCGCTCCATTCACCGCTGCCAGCCCCACCCCGCCGCAGCCGATGATGGCGACCGTCTCGCCCGGCCGCACCCCGGCGCGATGGAAGACGGCGCCGGTGCCGGTCAGCACGGCGCAGCCAAGCAGAGCCGCGCGGTCGAAAGGCATCTCCGGCGGAATCTTCACCAGGGCATGCTCATGCACCAGCACCTGCTCGGCGAAGGTCGAGGTGTTGTAGAACTGGTGCAGCGTCTCGCCCCGCCAGGACAGCCGGCGAGAGGTGCCGGGCGGCAGGTTCACCTCCGGCGTATCGCACATGGCCGGATGTCCCGTCAGGCAGTGGCGGCAATGGCCGCAAAAAACGGAAAGACAGAGAACCACCCGGTCTCCCGGCTCTACATAATGGACGTCAGACCCCACCACCTCGACTGTGCCGGCGGCCTCGTGGCCGAGCACCAGCGGCAAGGGGTGCGGGAAGGCGCCATCGATGAAATGGAGATCGCTATGGCAGAGGCCGGTGACCGCGGTACGCACCAGGACCTCACGAGGGCCGGGCCGCGCAATCTGCACGTCTTCGATGGTCAGGGGCTGGCCCGCCGCCTGCAGAACGGCCGCTTTCACCGTCTCCCTCTCCGCCTCTGCTGAGAGCGAAAGTCTAAAGACCCGAAGGGCAACACACTATCGACAGAGTGGCGATGATCGGAGCAGCCTTTATGGACGATGTGTCGTGGTGGCGCGAGCGCAGGCCGGGGCCGCTTCCCCGGCCGAACTGCGGATCCTCTCAGCCTCACATCCTGAGAGTCCCGCGAGTTCATCCGTGACGGCGAGCACTACCTCGTGCCACCGGCATTGTGCCGTCTGTCGGAAGAGGCGCATGGACGGATACCAGGGGCTGCGTCGCGCCGCCGCCAGCCAACGCCAATCCGGCGTATGCGGCAGCATCACCCAGACCGGTTTGCCCAAAGCCCCTGCCAGATGAGCGACCGCCGTATCCGCGCAGATGACGAGATCGAGCGCGGACACCGCCGCCGCCGTTTGCGCGAAATCGGTGAGGCGAGAGGACAGATCTGTGAGGGTGCCGGCAGACAGAAGATCAGGGTCGAGGGTCTGCAACTCTTCGCGCCGTTCCCCGAGCTGCAGGCTGAACCAGCGGATGCCAGGCAGCGCGAAGAACGGCGCCAGCGAGGTCAGCGGAATCGATCGGCGCAGGTCATTCACGTGGCGCGGATTGCCGCCCCAGGCGAAGCCGACGCGGAGAGGACGGTCCCGCCCCTCCACCCACTCGGAAAGCGGGGACGCCACCCAGGCAGCAGCGGCGTCCTCCGGCACCTTGAGATACGGCACGGATGCCGGAATGGTCTCGAGCGTCGTTCCGAAGGCGCGTGGCAGGCTCAGCATCGGGCAATGCAGATCGTAGCGCGGATACGTACCGATCTGATTGATGATGCGGATGTCACCCTCGATGACGCCGTCCATCGTCTTCAACAGTGGCAGAAGCGGCGCCTGTGCCGCGATGACAACCTTCAGCCCGCGGGCCGCGATCAAGGGCGCGTAACGGACGAACTGCAGTGTGTCGCCGAGCCCTTGCTCAGCCAGCACGAGCAGGGTCCGGCCTGCCGCGGGTTCCCCGGCCCAAGGCGGATGCGTCTCGAACAGGCTGAGCGCATTGCCGGCCTGGCCGATCCGGAAGCGACAATCATAGGCGGCCCAGCCTTCCTGCAACCGGCCTTGGCGCAGGAGGCAGGTCGCACGGCTGTACTGGATTTCGGCATCCTCCGGCGCCAAAGCCTGCGCGAGGTCGAGCACGGCCAAGGCCTCGTCGGGCCGCTCGCGTTCTTGCAGCACCAGCCCAAGGTTGTTGTAGGCCCCCGCATCGGACGGGCGCAACGCGATCGCGCGACGCAGCACGGGTTCTGCTTCCGCCGCTCGATCCAGCCAGCGGAGAATGTTTCCCGTGTTGCTCAAGGCCTCCTGAAAGTCGGGGCGTAAGGCCAACGCCTTGCGGCAGCAGCCGAGTGCTTCTTCCAGCCGATCCATCCGGCGCCGCGCGCGCTCCGTCCAGCTGACCCCGCTTCTATCGTCTCCAAGACCATCGCCATGAGCATCGATCAACGCCGCAGCGAGGTTGTTGAACGCATCGGCGTCCTCAGGATAATGCGCCGTATCGGCGCGATACGAGGCCAGCGCTGCCTCGCGCTGACCCAGCCGGCGGAGCGTATGGCCCAGACCCGAGCGGCGCGATCGCGGGCTAAGGGCGATGCCCTCGCGATAGGCGGCCACGGCCTCCCGCAGCCGGCCCTGCATCTGCAGCGCGTCGCCGAGATTGATCCACGCCTCCGCGTAATCGGAACGCAGGGCGAGGGCTGAGCGAAAGCTCTGCTCGGCGGGCAGCGGCTGACCCAGCAAAGCGAGCGCGAGGCCCAGATTGTTGTGCGCCTCTGGATAGGCCGGCTGCCGCCGCAGCGCCTCACGATACGCCTCGGCGGCGGCAGCATGCTGGCCCGCGTGACCAAGCGCCACGCCATGATTCGCGGGATAGCGCGCGGCCGTCCCGATACGCGCGGCGTGCTCCGTATAAGTGAGCGCCTGCGCCACCGCCCCGCGCGCCAGAGCGACCAGCCCGGCAAGCTCGAAAACGTCTGGGTCGTCGGGCGCTTGCCGCAAAAGGTCATCCAGCAAGCGGGCGGCCTCTTCGGCCGAGCCCGACTGCCACAGCTCGAAGGCGCGGGCGAGGCCGCCATTCGCGCCGGCGCTCGGCCCAGACGCGGTCATCTGCGCCAAGCGCCTGTCGCGTCGTCCAACCTCCGAGGCCGCGGCGTCAGGACTGAACGGTGTTGGGCGAGGAGACGATGGCGTCGCTCGCGCGGGTGCGCGGGCGATTCAGCGGCACGTATTGAAGGCCGTGCTGCTCCAAAAAGTTCTGCAAGCCAGCTGCCAGCGTCTGGGCTCCCTGCAGTGGCATGGTGATGCGCCCGACCACCACGGCCTTCTGCACGGCAGGCTCCACCGAATTGTCCCATCGCGTCGAGACGAGTTTGATCGTCACGCTTCCGGCGGACAGCGAGAAACTCGACGCCAAGGTGGCGAACAGTTCGGGGGCGAACATGTTTTCGAGCAGAACAGTCTCCTGGGTGGCCATCCTGCCAGCGGTGGTGGCGCCGGCAGCCTGGCCCTCGGCGGAAGTGTCACTCATCGCGTTTCGTCCCTCGTTATGACGGTCGAAGCTTAAGACGAGGCTTCAAGATTTCAAGCACGTGCATCAGGTAACCGGTGTTGGCGGCCACCCCGGCCGATCACAAAATGATGGAATTGTGAGACTGCAACGCGCTGAGAGAGGAGACGCCCAGACCGTCCAGCGTGGCGACCGTGTGGAAATGCGTGCCACCGCCCGTAGGATCCACCGAAACCTGTGTATTGGCACCAACTTCCGTGATTTTGACGAAGTTGGAGAGGGTCGCAGCCGCCTGATTCCAGCCAGCCTGGGCCAGCAGCTTGGAGAGGTCGAGCACATCGCCATTGGTCAGCGAGAAATCCTTGATCTCCATGCTGCCGGTGCCGGACGCGGCACCCGCACTCGGTTGATAGGTATTGCCGGCCCCGCCCATGAACACCTCGGTACCCAAGCCACCCTGAAGCAGGTTGCCCCATCCGCTCAAGGTGACAGTATCGTTCGCGGCCGCGGTGTCCACGGTGGCCCCCCCTGCGCCAGCGATGATCATGTTGTTGCCGCTGGCTGTCGTGACGGTATTTCCATAGCCCTGGAGGGCGATCGTATTGTTGCCGCTGGCCGTGACGATCGTCGCGTTGCCCTGGGGACCGGTGATCGTGTTCGTGCCGCTGCCCACGGTGATCTTGTCGTTGTAGCCGCTCACGGTGATGGTGTTGTTGCCATTCCCCGCCGTGATCGTCGTGCTGCCTTGAGCGCCGGTGACGGTATTGTTTCCGCTCCCGAGTGTCACGGCGTTGTTGTAGCCACCCACCTTGATCGTATCGTTGCCGTTTCCGGCGATGATGGTGGCGTTCCCCTGGCTGCCGCTGACGGTGTAGCTCTTGTCGTCCAGCGTCAGCGTCTGATTGTAGGCGGACATGGGGACGCTTGTCGGTGCGCTGCTGATCGCAGTCGGACTGGCAGATGCCGTGGCAACCACGTGCTCGCCGATTGCATTAACGACCGTCGTGCCCCCACCTGTGACGGTGATACCTGTCGTGCCAGCCGTCGTGAAGGTCTCACCTGCGGCCTTGGTAACGGAGACGGTATAGCTACCGGCGGCAATGCCGGAGAAGCTATAGGCGCCATTCACCGCCGTCGTCGTCGTCGCAATGACGGCGCTGCCCTGCAGTAGCGTGACGGCCTGCCCGGCGAGGCCGCCTTCCGACGTCTGCTGCGTTCCGTCCGCATTGGCATCGTTGAACACGGTCCCGGTGACGCCGCCGGTCTGGGGCGCCGGCGCTGTCGCGCTGCCGGACGGCACGATCTGAGGCAGGCCGTTGGTGCCAAAGGTCATCACGTATTGAGGTGCGGCCGCAATATCGGCTGTGAAGGTGACACCAGCAAAGCTGGAGCCCACGCCGGGGGCAAAAGGATTGCCACCGTTGAAAACGATCAGATCGTTGCCACCCAGATAGAGTGCCGTCTGCCCATTCGGCAGAACCGCCATGGTGCCCTTCGTATAGCCGAAGATCTCCAGCTGATCGGTCTTGGGGTCGAAGGTGTTGTCCAGGGTCAGCACCCCGTCGCCCTTCTGATAGAGGACCGTCGAAGACGTGCCCGTAAGCCGCACCTCGCTGCCGCCCGTGTAGCCCGTCACCTTGGTGCCCGAGATCGTGACGGTCCCTCCCCCGATGCCGCCAGCGAGGATGTTGTTGGCGCTGCCGCCAGCAATCTGGTTCCGGCCGACACCGCCGATGAGATACGCGTTCCCCTGTTCCCCTTGCAGCACGCTGTTGCCGGTACCGGCAAAAAGGTAACCGCTGGATGCGTTCTGCGTCTGCGCGTTCAGCGCGCCGCTGGCGACACCGATATCGACCGTCGCGCCGGATCCCTCTTCGATGATGTTGTTCCCACCACCCAGGATGACGACGTTGTTGCCGCCGCTGCCCGTGTGCACGTTGTCGTTGCCGCTGCCCACGATGACACCGGAACTCTGATTGCCTGAATAGGCGGCGCCGGAACCGATCTGCGTAGGCGTGGTGCCGGCGAAGTTACCGTTGAAGACGAGCCCCGCGTTGACACCGGTTGTCATCTGATGCGCGACGACGGTGAAGCTGTCGCTGAGGCCAGTCTTCGGATTGACGTCGTTATCGAGCAGCGGGTTGCCGCTCGCATGTTCCGTCGCCGAATAGGTCAGCCCGGCCGGCGCCACGACCTTGACCGTGTAGGTCCCCGCCGTGACGTTGGAGAAGGTGTAGGTGCCGTTCGCGGTCGTCGTCGTCGTCGCGACGATCGCACTGCCGCTCATCAGTTGGACGGTGACGCCGGCAATGCCGGGATCGCCGGCGTGATAGGTGCCGGTGGAGTTGCCGTCGAAAAAGACCATGCTCGAGATGCTGCCCGCACCGGAATATTCTCCGATGGGTTTCACGGTCACGGCCGAACCCGAGGTCGTCGTCACCGAGGCCGTCCCGCTCGTCGAGAAGGTCTCGCCCGCCGGTGCCACCACAGACACCGTGTAGCTGC
>NZ_BAAFHE010000019.1:0-44981 GCF_054665075.1 Acidisoma sp. 7E03 | reverse complement strand
TCGTCTGACACGTCAGAGGGATACGGCTTGCGAACGCTCTCCATGCCCGCAGGTATGAATCAAACCAGTGGGAAAGTACATAACACCCTCTAGAGCGCCGCCAATGAAGAGCAAGGCGAGGGCCGTGCCGACCACCGACGATCCGCCATGTCGCTGATGGATCAGGAACGGCAGGAACAACAGGTAACCCATACGGGTGGCCGTATCGAGCGCGCCGATCACCGTCAGCCGACGGAACCCACCTTGTCCGTACCCGTAAGCCGGCTCGGACGCAGTTCGCTCCATGAGCATGACCGCGGGCGCCAGCCACAGCAGTGCCGCCGACAGGCCAATGCCCAGCATCGCCATGAGCCCCATGACGGGCCGCCAGGCGATGAGGGGTAGGAGCAAGGCAATCAGCGCCGGTAGGACAGCCTTCCCGAGGTCACCGGAGAAATTGTAGATGTTCAGTGGCCGGCGAGCGTGTTCGCCGTAGGCGGCGGTAACCAGCATTGAAGCGCGTGGATGCTGCAGGCTGGAGCCGATGCCGGCCAGGACAAGGCCCGCGCAGAGACCTGTAACCCCCAAAGGCAACGCCGTCATGGCCAAGCCACCCGCCGCCAGGAGAGTTGCAAGGATCAGCGCGGCGCGAGAGGAGAGTCTGCGAGTGGCACGATCAGCCGGGATCTGCAGACCGCCCATGGTGCCATAGTAGAGGGCGCGCAGGAGCGCCAAGGTGGCGTAGGTCAGGCCGAATTGGGCCTGCCAGACCGGCAGTACTGCATAAAGTCCATCGGTGTAGCCATCATGCAGTGCATGGGTAAGACAGGCAGCCAACAGACTGCGTGATGGAGCCAAGGAGCGTGACGCGGTCGCACGGCCTTGGTGGTCAGATGGTCGCCCTCTCATCCAAGAGAGAATGGCTATTGCTTCTGCCGCCGACAAACCAGTAATCCTGCCAATTCATATTAGGAAAGCTACGCTGAATGCGAAGGACGCTACCACCGCTGAATGCTGTGCGGGCGTTTGAGGCCGCGGGCCGTCTCGGCAGCTTTAAGGCCGCCGCCAGTGAGCTCGGCGTGACCCAGGGAGCGATTAGCCAGCAAGTGCGCCTCCTGGAGGCGTGGCTGCGAGCGCCGCTGTTCGAGCGGCTCAATCGTCGGGTCACGCTCACGCCGGGCGGGCGCAGTTATCTGGCTGAAGTCGGCCAGGCGCTCGATCGTGTCGCGACGGCGACAGCCCAATATGGCGAAGCTGGTTCGACCATCCTGAGGGTGAACGCGCCGGCGAGCTTTTCCTTGCGTTGGCTGGTACCCAGGATTGCGACCTTCCAAGCGGTGCATCCGCATATCAAGGTGCGCATTGAGAGTGCCAATGGCCCGGTCGATGCGCTGGCCGACCGTGCGGACGTCATCATCCGCGGTGGGCCAGACACGTTCCATGACTATCGTGTGAGGCCATTCCTTTCTGAAACCAGACTACCGGTCTGCAGCCCGGCACTCATGCAGCGGATCCCTTTGCACGGAGTTGAGGACCTACGACTGCATACGCTGCTGCACACGCTCAGCCTGCCGAAACTCTGGCCAGATTGGCTGTCGAAGACCGGTGCACCGGCGCTGGAAGCTGAGGCGGATTTGGTGCTCGATCACATTTACCTCACGCTCCAGGCAGCGCTGGATGGTGTGGGAGTGGCTATGGGGCCGACGGCGTTGGTGGCGGATGATCTGGCGACTGGGCGATTAGTGGCGCCATTCGAGGGCCCCTCGCTAGCCGCGCGAAGCTATTGCACCTATGTCCCCCTATCGCCGGCACCCGACGAGCGAGTGCTTGCTTTCTGCGCCTGGCTCGATGCCAACGGCAACCTGAGCGGCGCGGTGGGGAGCGCATAGAGCTAAGGGGCGCCACCACTATATTACGATACGCAAACTGTCTGCGATACATGCCACCCACAGCAAGGAGCCGACATCAATGTGTCCAGAGTTGATTAGACAGGTTCTGCTCTAAACAAGCAGTGCGAACTCGACCTGCTTGGCCGACGCGGATCTTGCTGATGCCTTTGCCGTCAACTTGACCGGAGCCGATGCTATGAACGGCGTCGACGTGCTGCCCTCCGGCATGCTCGGCTACCCAGCCCCCTGTTCCGCGCTCTCTTTCGGGTGCGCGATGCGTTCACGTGCCTGTGGGCTGGATAGGGTCATCGTTGCGTGGAACAGGGGCATTCTGGAAGCTGATCACTAGGTAGGCCTATGCAGACCGCCGACCGAACCTGACCTGCTGCTACGCGAGCCTTTGAAAGCCTCATACGCCTGCCTAGTGTTGCCCGATTACGGGGAGCGAGAGCGATCCGATCGTTTCAGCAGGGCTCAAGCCGGGTTGCATCGTCACCTTCTTGCACGTGGAAACGGTGGGCGATCTGCCATCATCATGGATGCGGCGCTTGGACCCAATGCAGGGCCGTCGCTGAACGCTTTTCCATCCATCCTCGCGAGACGATTCGCTCCATGAGGCTACCATGCGCCACACCCGCCGGCGCGATCTCCGCACCATCCGGGGTTAGGTGCAGCGCGCCGGGCTGGTGACAGAGCCCGGCCTGCGCCCTTGAATCCGATGCGGTGTCATACGCCCTGGGAGGTTAATCCGCCGGCTCCCGAGGGTACGCCGGCTGTGCCGGCGCCGGTGCCGCGGCCGTGAAACGGCGCATCCGGCGGTGGTCGTCGGCGAGGGGAGGCGTGGGACAAGGCAGGGGCCTTGGCTCCATCATCCTATGGCGATTAGCTGTTCGGCGGATCGTGTCGCGGCATTTGCCGAGGCGGCATGAGGCCCGGGCATCGTGCCCTAGCGGCTCAACGGTGCCCGTATCGAAGAGAACATCTTCCACCTCGTGGTCTCCCCGCCGAAATCCACCTGCGCGCTGAACCTCGACGGCTGCCGTATTCTCGCGCGGCAATTCGCCTAAAGGGGCGAGGCCCGCGCCGCGGCACTCGTCGCACAGAGCCATGGTGGCACAGGGGCCTGCTGCCAGCGGTGCAGGAGCGGATGGTCGCCCCGGGGAAATTCAGTAAGGAGTGGCTGGTGTTAGCCGGTGGTTGTGATATAGGTGGGGGCGTTAGTGATTGGTTAAACTGGATCGTTTCGAGAGTCCTCCGTGCGTCCATTGCAGGCTACCTAGCGGGCCGGAGGGAGGAGGGCTGACGACCGCTGTGGTCTCGTTCCGAGACCGTGTTTCGAAAGGCGCATGGGTAAACGCGCATCCAACATCCCAGAGTCAGTGCCCAGTCTCGTCGACGTGCACGTTGGTGCACGCATCCGGCGGCGACGGAGCGCGTTCGGCATGTCCCAGGAAAAGCTGGGGAATGCGTTGAACCTGACGTTCCAGCAGATCCAGAAATATGAACGCGGTGTGAACCGCGTGGGTGCTTCCCGCCTCTACGATCTATGTCGGGTTTTCCACGTCACGCCCAATTATTTTTTTGAGGGCCTGCCCGATTTTGACGCCATCGATGGAGGCTTCCTGCCCGGGGCCGGCAACGCCGAAGAAGGTGGCTTCCAGGCCTTCGCGGAAGCTCAGGCACGGTTAGGGGAGAGTGACGAGTTGCCGGCGGATACCGCAGAAATACTTCGCCACTTTGCGCATGTGACGGATCCAGAGGTGCGCCGGCACATTCTCGATCTGGTGAAGTCGCTGGCCGCCGTTCCGCGGGCTTGATCTTATTTGACGGTCTTTTGTCTTTCCTTAACGGTACGAGGGCTCACAGGGTGACCGACTACGCTTTCGAAGCTAGATCCATCAACGTCGCCAGAAGGTTCCGCCGCTTCTACTGGTGGCCTGACCCCGCGAGGTGATCCGGTTTTGTTGTTAGTGCATGGCGGTCTCTGACGCCATAGTTGGAGTGGACGAGCCAGCTTTCTTCAATCGAGCTGGCGGGCTCGCCCATGGCACGACGCCTCCGCTGCGGGGGACGATCGTTTCGGGCGCCGGCGGTCGGTAGCCGAGTGATGAGTGCGGGCGGACAGTGTTGTAGTGTCGCCGCCGGGCTTCGATCAGGACCTGGGCCTCGGCCAGGCTGTAGAAGATCTCGCCATTGAGCAGTTCGTCGCGGAGCTTGGAGTTGAAGTTTTCGCAATAGCCGTTCTCCCACGGGCTGCCGGGCTCGATGTAGGCGGTCTGTGAGCCGACGGCGGCGATCCAGTCGCGCAGGGCCTGGGCGATGAACTCCGGACCGTTGTCGGACCGAACATAGGCGGGCGGCCCCCTGAGTATCATGAGGTCGGCCAGGGTCTCCAGCACGTCGGTGGAGTTGAGCTTGCGCTTGACCCGGATCGCCAGGGCCTCGTGGGTGAACTCGTCGATGACGCAGAGCATGCGGAATTTCCGTCCGTCATGGGTGCGATCCTCGACGAAGTCGTAGGACCAGACATGGTTCGCGCGCTCGGCGCTGAGCCGCACGCACGAGCCGTCGTTCAGCCAAAGCCGGCCGCGTTTTGGTTGTTTCTGCGGAACTTTCAGCCTCTCCCGCCGCCAGATCCGCTGCACCCGCTTGGGGTTCACCGACCACCCGTCATGGCGTAGCGGCGCGGTGATGCGCCTGTAGCCATATCGGCCGTAGGCCTTGGCCAGTTCGATGATGTCAGCGGTCAGGGTGGCCTCGTCGTCCCGGCCCGTCGAGCGCTTGCGCTGGGTGGAGCGGTGCTGGCCCAGGGCCGCGCAGGCCCGCCGTTCCGAGATCTTCAGCTCCGCCCTGACCTTGTCGATGCAGGCCCGGCGACGGGCGGGGCTCAGAAGTTTCCCCGCGCCGCCTCGCTCAGGATCAGCTTGTCCAGCGTCAGATCCGACACCGCCCGCCGGAGCCGGGCGTTCTCGATCTCCAGCTCCTTCAGCCGCTTCACCTGGTCGCTCTTCATGCCGCCATACTCGGCGCGCCAGCGAAAATAGGTCGTCTCCGTCACCGCGATCGTCTTCACCGCCTCGGCGATCGACTTGCCCTGCGCCGTCGGCACGTCAACCTGACGCAGCTTGGCGACGATCTCCTCCGGCTTGTGCCGCTTCCTTGCCATCTCTCAATCCATCCAAACGGCTCCGCAGACCTACAAAAGGGATGGACCACTTCAAGAGGGGCAGGCCACGCATGGCCAAGAAGCAGCGGACACGGTGGTCGCCATAGGGCGCTCATCGAGGCTCCGTCGTCCGTGCCGCTGTGTTGGATGGCCGGCTGCACCCGGAAGCGAACGGCCTCATGGCCGCTTGATAGACCGGGATTTTGCCACTCCCGTCACCTTTTCCGCTGGCCACGGTTTGGTCCCGTGAGACGGATCGCCATCTGAACCACAATTGCCTCAGCGTCGCCCGCAGCCTTCGCGACAGTTTCTTGCGTATTCTAGTGGGATATGCCAGGATATCCCAAAGGACGGAGAGTCGAAGATGTCACAGGTGATTGTCGGTCGTTGGGGGAAAAACCTCGCCGTTCGCGTGCCCTTCGACGTAGCTCGCGCCTGCGGCCTCATCGACGGCGAAGCGGTTGAAATAGAGGCCGCCGATGGCGCCATCGTCATACGTCGCTCAGCCGCCCAGGTGGAAGCCCGCCGTAAGGCGGAGGAGGCCGGGGCAGCCATCCTCGCGGACTCGCAAAACTATACGCTCGGCGGCTTGTCGATCCGCGAATTGCGGGACGAGGGGCGCCCAGGATGAGCATGGTGCTCGACGCTTCGATGACCATGACTTGGCTCTTCTCCGACGAGCAGACCGCGGCGTCCCGGCGTCTGTTGCAGCAGGTCATTGCTGAGAGAGCGGTGGTACCCTCCCTGTGGCGGCTCGAGGTTGCCAACGTCCTGCGTAACGCAGTACGCCGGGGCCGCTGCGACGATCACTACGCTGACCGCAGTATCGCGCGGCTGACCGACCTCAGGCTGCAGATCGATGCAGAGACCGATCATCATGCCTGGGGCATGACGCGCGAGCTCGCTTGGGCTGAGAATTTGACGCTCTATGACGCCGCCTATCTCGAACTCGCGCTGCGCCGCGGGTTGCCGCTCGCTTCTTGCGACGCAGAACTGCTGGCCGCGGCGGCGCGCCGAGGCCTCGAGACCCTGACTGCGTAGCCCAAGTGCCGCAAGGAGTGATGATGACCGCTAGAAGAAAGCAAGTCGAGTTCGATCCAGAGCATCATCTGAGCCAGGCTGAGTTGGACGCTATCCGGGGGCCGTTCGTCACGCGGCCCTGTGAGAATGCCCCTGTCACTGACTGGCTGCGGTGGGCACGCGAGGTAGACGCTGATGCGCCGCTAGCGCGGCGCATACTCGAGGCCTTCATCGATCACGGACGCCGTTCGTAAAGACGAGACGCTGCTGCCGAAAGGAATAGACATCTTATGGTAATTCCCCAGGCGACAGCGTGCAGAGCTGGCGACAGATGAGCCAAGCCGTTCCTGGCATATAGGTCCCGTGGAAGGGTGCGTGACTTTCCCCTCGCCTTCTTGCAGCGCATTGGCCCCGGCGGCATTGTCAGGTTGGCGGGCAGCCGAAGGTTCTGGCAAGCTCTGAGCATAAGGCGATCCCCAAATCCCTACCGAGGCTTTCGCGGTGCGCCTACGCAGGTGCGCCCGGTTTGGGAATCTCCCGCATTGCCTGCACCCGTCGCTAATCGATGCCGTCGAACAGCGCCACGAACTCCAGCGGTGACAGCCGCACCGCGCCATAGACGATCGCCAGCCAACGGAAGGTCGTGGCCTCCAGCTGCTTCCAGACCAGCACCAGGCCGCTGCCATCCCACAACAGCACCTTGATCCTGTCAGCGCGGCGCGAGCGGAACACCAGCACGGTGCCGCGAAGGGATCGGCGCCCAGCACCGCCGCGGCCAGCGCCGCCAGGTTGTGCGCACTTCTGCGGAAATCCACGGGCTTGCTCGCCGGCAGGATCCGTGCGCTCGCGGGCGGCGCGTCGGCCTCGCCGTCGGCACGGTGGACGGCCAGATCTGGACCAGCAGCGGCAGCCATGCCACGGGAACCACCGCGCAGCTCTTCACCTATGGCCAGTGGCAGAACGGCCCGTTCTTCTTGGCCGGCCAGCTTGGCGGGCTGTATCAGCAGGAGGATGTCTCGCGCAGCCTACCGATTGTCGGCGTCTCGACGCGTGGCGACACGAACGGCACGGCCGGCGGCGGCCGTCTACGCGTGGGCGTGCGAGAGCGCATGGGTGCCTGGTTGTTCGAGCCGAGCCTGGGCTTCGGCGGCTTCCGCTTCCAGGAAGCGACCCTGACCGAAAGCGGCGGCGGCGCGCTTGCGCAGACGATCGGCGGCCAATCCATCGGCAGCGCGCAGAGCGTGCTGGGGATAAACCTGCAACGCCCGTTGGCATTGTTCCCCACCGTTGCCGTGGTGGCAAAGGGCTCCCTGGGCTAGGCACATGAATTCGCGAGCCAGACGGGCGATGCCTGGGGCAGTTTTGCGCAGCTGGGTGGCGGCGGCTATTCCGTGGATAGCGCACCCATTGGGCGCGACGCGGCACCGATCGGGCTACTGGCGGATGTGAAGGTGACGTCCTGGCCGCTGTCGGTGTTCGTCAGCTACGGTGGCGCCATCAACGGCCACAGCACGGCGCAGGCACTGAGCGGCGGGGTGCGCTTCGTCTGGTAGCCGGAGGCACGGCATGTATGCGATTGGTAACATGGCGCCGGATCGGGAACGGACGGGCGGAGTGCGAGTCCCGGTTTCACGAGACCTCTGGCTGTGAGGAGGGCAGCTCCCCTTTCGGACTCACAGCAGGCCGTGAGATAGTCGTACTTGCTTAGGCTTGCCTCGCCCACCCTGTCCTCGCAGGATGGAAGCAGAACGAGGGGCAGATGGATGGATATCTATGGGCCAGAATTCGCGGCTCTCATGGACAAGGACCTGTCCGCTTCCGGGTTACAGGCCCTTAGAGATGCCGTTTTGTGTATGGCGGAGGATTCTCAGGCCGCCACCCTCCTAGACTGGCTCATAACCGGCATCGAGCAAGGACCGCGTACTAGTCGACCTGAAGCGCAGTTATCTCCCGTCGATACGCACTATGTCGACGCGCTGGTGACGGCATTGGAGCGGCGATCGCCTGAGCGCATCCAGGTGCTATCGCGTCAGTTCGATTATCTGGCGTTCACCCGATCGGAACGCCGCTGGTCACCGTTCAAGCTACTGAACTTTTTCTTTCGAGCCAAAATGGAGCCGGCGAAAGGGACCGCGATCGTCACATCTGTCCGCAACGAGGGCGTCAATCTCCTGGAATGGATCGCTCACCATCGTTGTCTTGGATTTGATGACTTCTTCTTTTACGTCAACGACAGCGATGATGGAACTGAAGAGCTTCTGAGAGCCTTTGCTGAGCTTGGACTTTGTCATGTCGTCATAAACGAGACGCGGCTCGGTCGGGAAGGAGAGAGCGCCTTTCCGATTCAGTCCAAGGCCTATGAACACGCAATCCATTTTCACAATTCGCTGAGGCAATTTAGGTGGGTTCTCTTTTCTGACGTTGACGAATTTCTTTTCATAAAACCCGTTTTCGATGAACCCGCCTGCCCTCGCCCTCTCGACGATCTCGTGGGTAAGCTAGACGGTGATCCCTCAGGTCCTGTTGGTGTTCTCTTCAACTGGAAATGGTTCATCAGCAACGCCGCATATCGTCGAGAGAAAGGCTTGGTGTTCGACCGTTTCCACAGCTTTCGAGGGAGCGATCACTTCAAGTCATTTGCGCGCCTGAGTCGGTGCACAACATTTGCGACGTCCCATCTCCCTCACGTGGTAGCGGGGAACACGTTTCTCGATGATGCCCTCAATCCTATTGCTGAGCTTCGCCTTAATCGGACACCGACTTACGCTTACGGTCAGATCAATCACTATTGGAACAAGTCGTTCGAGGAATTTGCACTCAAGAAGCTACGCGGCCGTGATTTTAGATCGTTTGACCAATTTTTTACGTTCGGGAACAATCGGTCCTTCGGCAGGGTGGAGCATGTCCCTGAGGCTTGGATTCGGCGCGTCAAAGAGGAGCTGACTTCTCTTCGGTGTCTCCCAAAACTGAATGAGCTTCAGCAACTCGCCGAGGCGAAGTTCCGCCGCGAGATTGACGGCCATGACGCGGAGCGCAACCTTCCCGCGTTGTACATCGAAAACCGATTCCCTCGTGCGGGAGCTGATGAGGATGTGCAACCCATTGAGGTTCGAGATCCAGGATTAATCCACGATCGCTTGGCTCCCGCAGGTATCGGCAAGCCTATTCCACTCGTGCGTGGCACTGAGCGCTTTGCTCCTCCATGGGTGCAGTACTGGCATGGTTCGGACAAGGGAGAGCCTTGGCCGGAGATCGTCTGCCGCTCGATGATGGGTGCGTTGGTCGCCAATCCTGATGTCATTTGGCTGGCCGATCGCAGCTTTGACGTCGCCAGTGGTAGATGGGTTGAGCCAGCGATCCAGCCGAAAATCGAAGCCACTGAACGGCCGATCAGGCAGATTAGATGGCCCTGCGTCGTGCTGCCGGGAAAGAGTTCCAGCGGCTATGGAGCGGGGGTGTTGGGACAGATCTTCCGGATCTGGGTGGCGCGCGACGCTGCGGAGAAAATGCGCCTGCCTTTTCGTGTACTGGTGGATCAGCCCGCGCCGGACTGGCTGCCGCGTCTTCTTGAGGGAGCGGCCGGCGTTCCTTCGAAAGATATCGAGTTCTATTCGCCAGCGGAGGAGCGCGTCCTGCTCTGGCATGCTCTCCTGCCCATGTCCCCTCTCGGATCTCGGGGACTGAACCCGATGGTGAACGACTTTGTAGAGCGGATTCTAGACCTTCAAAAGCCGCCCGTGGAGGGTCAGCAGATAAAGCGGATCTTCCTGACCCAACGCAGCCGGCGATCGCCTTCTGAGCCGGAGTGTCAAAATGAAGCGGATCTCGTGGACCTTGCTGTCCGACATCATGGCTTCACTCCGTTGGCAATTGAATCGGTCAACTTCGTCAAGCAGGCCACGCTCTTTCGAGGCGCCGACATCGTACTCAGCAACACTCTGCCAGTCCCGCAGAGCCTCGTGTTCTGCAAGACGAGCGCAAGAGTGGGAAGTCTCGGAGCATGGTCTCTGGCGTTGTCGGAACTTGGCACGCTCCGCGGGTTCCAAAACGCCTACTTCACCTTGGGAATAGAGTCACGGAGCCGGTATACGATCGACCCGTCGGATTTCGGGCAGTTCCTCGCGGCACTTTGCTGCTGACACAAGGACCGCATAGAGCCGTCCCGTTCCTCAGTGAAGACAGAGCGGATCCAAATCGACATTGAGATCTTGGAAGAAGCTCAACAACTGGCACAGTGCCTGAGGGCCAAGCCTTAACCTCAAGATGCCTGCGAGATCTGACGCGCTCACGCGGAGACATGGGCAGTCGATATCGAGCCGGCCCCTGGCATCCAGTGTCAAGGTAACAGGAGTATCCACCTCATAGGTTACTATGGGACGACCGCTTGCAAGCCGCTGTGCCCAGTCCTCGCGGAGCTCGTCGTCGTCGTCGCTCGGTCCTGGTGAGATATATATCGGTGCCATAACGGTATGATACGAAAACGTATTAAAATGGCAACCAAAAATTATCGCCTTGGCGTGCGAGGGAACATCCGGGTTTGCGCGCCGGACCCGGTTGGTGTGCGGGTCATCGAGGCAGGGTCGGCGACGCTCGTTGGAAGCGACAACGGTGACGCGATTGGACGTGTGGGACGAGATAAACCGGCTACTGCTTGGCTGTGGCTCCGATACCAGCCCGCTTGGCTCGATCCCTGGCCCGGTCGCGCCAGGCGGTCAGGGGCGCCGCCCGAGTCGCGGGCACGGACCATCTGAGCCGAAGGATAGCTCAGTCGGCGGCATTTCCTCGTCGCCAAGACTCTCGGCGCCTCACAGCGGTCCTCATGATCCCGCAGGCTGGTACTGTCAGGTTGCTGGGTTGGCCTCTTCGCGCCGAGCGTCTAGCCTCCCTGTATGACCCCGACCCCCGAGATCGAACGCGCCAAGGCCCGCATCCGGGCTCTGGCCGCCAAAACCGTGCAGAACGGCTGCACCGATGCCGAGGCCCTTGCCGCCGCGGAGATGATCGGCCGACTGCTCGACCGCTACATGCTGACAATGGACGAGGTTCAGGTCCGAGCGAGCTCCTGCGTGCAGAAGGCCGTGGCCTTAACTGGGAAGCGACGCGGCGCCCTTGACACCTGTGTGCCTGCCATTGCTCGCTTCTGCCACTGCATCGTCTGGTTGGAGGATAGCGCCGGCGCTGACCCCTCTGCCAGCCAAAGCATCAAACGCTATGTTTATTTCGGCACAGAGGCGGATGTGGAGATGGCCCTCTATCTGCACAGCATCATCGCTCACGCCATCGCCGGTGAGACTGCCGACTTCCGGCTGCGCCAGACGCGACTGAAGGCGGAGCGGCTGCGGCGCGCGCTGCGTAGCTTCCAGCATGGCTTGGCCGCCCGCCTGGCCGAACGGCTCGACGCGCTGAACGAGGCACGCGAGACCGTGCTGCGGGTCGAGGAAAGCCGCGGCACCGCTCTCGTCCTGGCCAAGCAGGCGACGGTTGCAGCTGCCTTCGCCGAGACGAAGATCAGGCTCCAGGCCCGTCAGAGCAGCGCGACCATCTTCGATCGGCGGGCTTTCGCGACCGGGCGACAGGCGGGAGATGGCATCAACCTCCGCCGGCCCCTCGAAGATGGGTCGTCGCTGCTGCTGCGGTGATGGCATTGGCACGGGACTATCAACGGAGCCGCGTCTATGCCTGGGAGCGGGCGGCGGTAGTGCCGCATGACCCGACGACCATCGCGCGGAGCCAGGCGCAAGCCATGGTCAACGCCATCTGGGCGGATCTCGGTCGTAGCTATCCGCCCAAAGTGTGGCCCCTGTCGCGGCGCGCAACGACGCTCCTAGGCCGTGCCGATCGGCTGACCATCGAGCTGCCACCGCGTTGCCCCTCATGGTGCCTGCTGCATGAGCTGGCTCATACCATGACCTCGACCCTGGAGGACGACAGCGACGGCCACGGTCCCAACTTCATGGCCGCCTATATCACATTGCTCGCCCGCTACCTGCGCCTTGATGCCGCGGGCCTCCGCAGGCACGCGGCAGAGGCGGGTATCGACGTCGCTTCCTCGCCGGAAGTATAGGCCCTGCTGCCTCCCGCTGTCGTGGCTGCGGAAGCACGCAACCGTTAACCCTGAACAAAACCACGCTCCAGGGGAGATGACGCAGAGCGCGACGCCAGCGAGTAGGCAAGGCTATCGGCTGGCAAGGGCGCTGCGTAGGGAACAGTCTTCGTTGTGCCTTCGCGGGGGTTAGCGATGTGCGGTCGGACCTGCAACCGCGTGCAAAGAAGCCTGCATGTTAGTGGGCATAAATGCGCGGAGTAACGCAAGTTTACGCGCAAAGCTGCTTGACCCAGCGCTAAATCTGCATGACGGTGCTCTTGGCTTGGGGTGCAAGGTCACGAGCGAGGGAGGTTCGCTATCACCGGTGCGGTTCATGGCAAGGAGAAGTTTCCGCGATCGGTAAGACGTCGAGCCAGACAGGCTCAATCTTTGCCGAAAAGGATTGCTTGGAGAAGATGTTAATACAAAGGTGTTTTCTAAAGAGGAGCGGAGAGTAAAAAAGATCATTTACCCGCTTAGACTGATGTATAAATCAGAAAAGAATCGGAAAACCGATCAATGAGAACTTTGCATGGCCTCCAATTTTTTACTCTGCTTTTATCCGCAGCGATTGCTGCCGTTGCGTACGGCGCGCGCCTGGCTCAAGCCGCGACAACGCTGACAATCGCCACGGTAAACAACCCGGATATGGTGGTGATGCAGCGCCTATCGAAGCAATTCGAGGCCTCGCATCCGGATATCAAACTCAACTGGATCACGCTGGAAGAGAACGTGCTGCGCCAGCGCATCACCACGGATATCGCGACCCATGCCGGGGGTATGGATATCGTTACCGTCGGTGTCTACGAAGTGCCGATGTGGGCCAAGCGCGGCTGGCTCACGTCCATCACCGATGTTCCGGCCGATTACGATCTCGCCGATCTGCTCAAGCCCGTGCGCGAGGGGCTTTCCTATGATGGCAAGCCCTATGCGCTGCCCTTCTATGCCGAAAGCCAGATGACGCTCTATCGCACCGATCTTGTAGAGAAGGCGGGGGTAACGATTCCGCCCAATCCCACCTGGCCCGAGATCGCGGCCGCCGCCGACAAGCTCAACGATCCCAAGAACGGCATCTACGGTATCTGCCTGCGTGGCAAGGCGGGCTGGGGCGAGAATATGGGCCAGATCGGCCCGGTGGTGAACAGCTTCGGCGGCCGCTGGTTCGATATGAAATGGGAGCCGCAGCTCACCACCAAGCCCTGGGAGGATGGCGTATCCTTCTATGTCGATCTACTGCGCCGCGATGGCCCGCCGGGTGCGGTTTCCAACGGCTATAATGAAACCCTCGCCCTTTTCGCAGCCGGCCACTGTGCGATGTGGGTGGATGCTACCGTCTCCGCCGGTTTCCTCGCCAATCCGAAGCAGAGCACCGTCGTCGGCAAGGTCGGCTATTCCGCGCCGCCTTATATGACGACGAAGGTCGGCTCGCATTATCTCTGGGCCTGGTCGCTCGCCATTCCCTCCACCTCCAAGAACAGCAAGGTGGCGGAAGAATTCATCACCTGGGCGACCTCCAAGGATTACATCAAGATGGTGGCGGCCGATCAGGGCTGGGCAAGCATCCCGCCCGGCACGCGCTATTCGACCTATCAATCGGCGGACTATCAGAAGGCCGCGCCCTTCGCGCCGATCGTGCTGGACGCGATCAACAGCGCCGATCCGCATCATCCCTCCATCCTGCCCGTGCCCTATACGGGCATCCAATATGTCGGCATCCCTGAATTTCAGGGGATCGGCACCATGGTCGGGCAGCAGATCTCGGCGGCCATTGCCGGACAGAAGACCGTGAAGGCCGCGCTGGCTGAATCGCAGTCGCAGACGGCACGCATCATGCGGCGCGCCGGCTATCTGAAATGAGACAGGGCGCGGGCCTGGATGCCGCTCTCCGGCCTGGCGCTGTGGCGCCGGGCCGGGGGGTGAGGGCGCGGGCGGCGGCGCTCCGCCCCGCCGGAGCCGCGCGGCGCGGGGCGATGCTCTGCACCGCGCCCTCCGTTCTTCTGCTCCTGCTCTGGATGATCGTGCCGCTGGTGATGACGGTGTGGTTTTCCCTCCTGCACTACAATCTGATGGATGAGGGGCGGCAGTTCATCGGCGTGATGAACTACGTCTATCTCCTCACCGATCCGTCTCTGGCCACGGCGCTCGTCAATACCCTGGCGCTGGTGGTGGGCGTGCTGGCGGCGAGCGTCGTGCTCGGCACGCTCATCGCACTCCTGCTCAACCAGCCGATGCATGGCCGGGTGGCGGTGCGCCTGCTCGTCATCGCGCCCTTCTTCGTCATGCCCACGGTCAGTGCGTTGATCTGGAAGAACATGTTCATGAACCCGGTGAGCGGCCTGCTCGCCTGGGTCGCGCATGGCTTCGGCCTGCCGGGGTTGGATTGGTTCGCCGCTGCGCCGCTGCTGTCCGTTGGCATCATCGTCGCCTGGCAATGGATCCCCTTCGCGACGCTCATTCTGCTCACCGCGCTGCAATCCATGGATCAGGAGCAGCTGGAAGCCGCGGCCCTCGATGGCGTGCGCCCATTCACGCTGTTCTGGCGTGTCATCGCGCCGCATCTGGCGCGGCCCGTCACCGTCGTCATCCTCATCGAGACGATGTTCCTGCTTTCGGTCTTCGCGGAAATCCTCGTCACCACCGGTGGCGGCCCGGGCGATGACACTACGAACCTGGCCTATCTGATCTACAAGACCGCGCTGCTCGATTACGATGTGGGCGGTGCTTCGGCTGGCGGCCTCATCGCCGTGGTGCTTGCCAATATCGTGGCGATCTTCCTGGTGCGCACCGTCGCCCGGAGCCTGGACGCATGAGTCCGGCGCAGCGCAGGCGCGCTACCCGCAAGCTTGTCTTCACCCTGCTCGGCTGGTGCGTGGGCCTTGTGATCGCCTTTCCCATTCTCTGGATGGGGCTCACCGCGTTCAAGACGGAGGCGCAGGCCGTCACTACCCCGCCGTTGCTTTTTTTCCATCCGACACTCGAGAGTTTCGACACCGTCTTCGCCACCACGAATTACTTGCGCTTCGTGATGAACAGTGTGGCCATCTCCGGGGGCGCCACGCTCGTCTCGCTGCTGCTGGCACTCCCGGCCGCCTATGCCATGGCCTTCTATCCGAGCCCGCGCACGCGCGGCGTGCTGATGTGGATGCTCTCCACAAAGATGATGCCGGCGGTCGGCGTGCTGGTGCCGATCTATCTGCTCTTCCGCGATCTGCATCTGCTCGATACGCGCAGCGGGCTGATCGGCATCTATACCTTGATGAATCTCCCGATCGTCATCTGGATGCTTTATTCCTTCTTCCGCGATGTGCCTAAGGATATCGTGGAGGCCGGGCTTCTCGATGGCGCCTCCACACGCCAGCAGATCGTCCGGCTGCTGCTGCCGCTGGCCGCGCCCGGCATCGCCGCCACGATCCTGCTCAACCTCGTGCTTTGCTGGAACGAAGCTTTCTGGAGCATCAATCTAACGGCGAGCCAGGCCGCCCCGCTCGCCGCTTTCATCGCTACCTTCTCAAGCCCCGAGGGGCTCTTCTGGGCGAAGCTCTCGGCGGCGTCGCTGCTGGCGGTGGCGCCCATCATGGTGCTTGGCCTCGCAACCCAGCGTCATCTCGTCAGCGGGCTGACCTTCGGGGCCGTCAAATAATGCCGATCCGGGCATGAACGGGCGCGCTCGCCGCGCCGGAACAGCGAAGAGGCTGCGATGTATCGCGAGAAATATGATCTGGCCGGGAAAACGGCTTTCGTGACCGGCGGGGGCCGCGGCATCGGCCTCGCTTCCGCCACCGCTCTGGCCGAATGCGGCGCGCGGCCGATCATCGCCGATCGCGATCCGGCGGTGCTGGAAGAGGGGCTGGCCAAGCTGCGCGCCATTGCCCCCGGCGCGGAAGGCATCGTGCTCGACGTGACGCAGTCTGACGCGGTGACGGAGGCGGCCGATCGCTTCAATGCGGCCGGCGGCGTGGATATCCTCGTCGCCAATGCTGGCATCGCCTGGCCGGATACGCCGGGCGAGGCCATGGCCGACGATGTCTGGCTGCGTATGATCGATATCAATCTCAATGGCTGCTACTGGAGCTGCCGGGCCTTCGGCCGGCATATGCTGGAGCGGGGGCGGGGCAGCATCGTCACCGTGGGGTCGATGTCCGGCGTGATCTCCAACAAGCCGCAGCGCCAGGTGCATTACAATGCGGCCAAGGCTGCCGTGCATCACATGACGCGCTCTCTCGCCGGCGAATGGGCGGCGCGCGGCGTGCGGGTGAATTGCGTAGCGCCCACCTATGTGGATACCGCTATGTCCGGCCCCGGCCTGCGCAAGCCGGAACTCGCCCAGATCTGGCTCGAGAATACACCCTCGCATCGTGCCGTGACGGCGGAGGAGATCGCCTCCGTCATTCTCTTCCTGGCGAGCGAGGCTTCCAGCGCGCTCATGGGCTCCATCGTGCTGGCCGATGCCGGCTATACGATCTGGTGAATGACATGACAACGAATCCGAGTTTCAGCGTGGCCGGCCAGGTGGTGCTCATTTCGGGCGGCAGCGGCGGCATCGGCCAGGCCTTCGCCCGTGCCTTCGCCGACCACGGTGCGGAGGTGATCGTGACGGATCTGCGCCCGCCACCGGAAGAGCTGCCCGGCATCCGCTATTTGCCGCTCGACGTGCGGGATAGCGCGGCCGTCGAGGCTCTGGCCGCCTCCATCTCGCGCCTTGATACCCTCATCCATTGCGCCGGGCGGCTGGTGCGCTGGGAGGAATATAAGCCGGAGGTTTTCGCGGAGATCCTCGATATCCATCTCGTCGGCAACCTGCGCCTGGCAAATGCCTTCCGACCACAGCTGCGCAGGAGCAAGGGATGCCTGATCAACATCGCTTCGATGTATTCCTATTTCGGTGCGGCCCATATCCCTGCCTATGCGGCGGCGAAGACGGCGGTGGTATCGCTTACCAAGTCACTCGCTCTCGGTTTCGCGGCGGATGGGATTCGCGTCAATGCCATCGCACCGGGCTGGATCCGCACCGAGATCAGTCGACCGGGGCGCGAGGATCCAGTTTTCAGTGCCAAAGTGCTAGCACGCCTACCCCGCGGCGAATGGGCTGAACCTGAGGAACTTGCCGGCACTGCGATCTTCCTTGCCTCCGGTGCATCTGCGCTGATTAACGGTGTGACGATCCCCGTCGACGGCGGCTACACGGCAAACTGAATTGGAGCTGCTCCATGAGGTCTGGTGGTCTGGGCAATAGCTCGCGCTGGGAAATGCCAGAACGTGCATCAAATCATCGGGCGGGAGCATTCTTCTGGGCGGTCCAACGCTGATCGTTGACGTGAACGGACGGACATCAGAGCCCGAACGAAACTAAGTGCGGCACGATCCAAATTGGCTTCGGCCCCGGGCCGTGATCGGCTTGCCATGTGTCAGATCAGCAACTCGATAGGCCGATACTTCAGACAGGCTCTGGACATGTTCACGCCAAAGGTGCGCATTACACAGAAGCCCGGGAAGCAGAACAAGCTGGGAAGTGGCGACACCTCCGTCGTTTGGATCGGCACCGTAGGGTATTTGCATCGTCACGCAGTCGAGACCGTGCTGCCGGCCTGCCCTTTGTCTTGTACCGGCGAATACCCGAATTTCCGGGAAAAGGCGCGGGAAAACGCGGCAGCGCTACCGAAGCCGACGGTGTCCGCGGCGGACTTGAAACTGCGTCCGGAGCGCAAGGCCGCGCGCCCCAGGTGCGCTGGGGCTTCGAACACCTCCAGCTCAGCCCCGCCGCGGTTGCCTGCTGTTCCGGCGGCGCCATCCTGATAGCGTCGAGGGCTCTGGCTGAAGATGAGCCCGTTTTGCGAATAGGCAGCGCCCGTGTTGCCTCCGCCGCCGGCGACGATAAGCGGTGTAGTCTGGGCGCCGATGACGAAGGTTCCACCACCGCCACCACCACCGGCAAAAGCATAGCGGCGGACGAGGTCCGCAGGATCGGCCTCGTTCCCCACAAGGATGGTCAGCGCTTGGCCCGCCTGCAGCGTGAATGTGCCGCCGATCTCGGCGCCGAGGCCGCCGCCTTTGCCGCCCTGGCCGCCATAGGCAAGGATTTGGTAGGCGCCCGTTGCGGGCACGGTCCAGCTGACAATCTTTCCCGTGTAGGAAAAGCTGCAGAGATCGGCGACAGCCATGGCGAAAGATCCTAGAGGCTCTGCCCTATTTCGGGGAGCGAAAGGAGGCTTGAGAGATGCCGGGCGGGTTGCATCGTCACCTTCTTGTGCGCGGAGACGGTGTTCGATCCGGTATCATCATGGAGGTAGCGCTTGGACGCAATGAGGGGCCGTTGCTTGACCATTTTTTGGTCCTCCTTCCAAGACGGTTCCCTCCATGAGGACACCATGCGCCACGCCTGCCAACGTGCTCTCCGCACCATTCGAAGTGAGGTGCAGCGCGACGGGCTGGTAACGAAGAGCCCGGCCAGCACCCTCGATCCCTGATGCGGTGCCGCACGCGCCGCGAGGTTAACCCGCCGACCCCCGAGGTTACTCTGGCTGTGCCGGAGCCCGTGCCGCGCCCGTGAAGCGGCGTGTCCGGCGTTGGTTGTTGGTTGTTGGTTGTTGGTGAGGGGAGACGTGGGGCAGGGCAGGGGTCAATGGCTCTATCATCCTGTGACGATCACCGGTCTGGCCGCGGCCGACGGTCAGACCCATTCCACGATGATCTGCGCCAGGCCTCCCTCATCCACGAGTTCCGCTGCTTCCTCCGCGCGGAACCACCGCCGCTCCCGCTGCTTCCTCTCCCGCCATTTGACGACCTCCAGCGTTACCCGCAGCGGATAGACCTCGATATGCATGAGACGCTCCTCGCCGTTCGGGAGGCGCTTGGCGTAGGGGTAGGCGCCGATGGGCTTTTTCTTCATCAGCCCCTTCACGCCGGCTTCCTGAAAGGCTTCCATTTCGGCGGCCCGGTGCGGCTTTTTGCCTTCTATCGGCCAACCTTTCGGGATCACCCATCGCCCAGTGCCTCGGCTCGTGATGAGCAGGATCTCAATGCCGTACGGGGTGGGCCGCCACGGAAGTGCGCCGTATTGGACGTCGGTCTTGCGGTTGGATGTAGCCATAGCACAATCTGGTTCAGCGAAGGTCTAGATGTCCAGAGCTTTGCCGAGGGGCAGGGCTGAGCCAGGAACGTCGGCACAAATCCGGTCCTGCGACACGGCTGAGCTCAGCAGGCAACGCTCTTGCCAACTGGGTCGCATTATAAAGCGCTTCAGCTCAGTCGCTCCGACGCTGCGGCAGAAAGCGGAATCAGCCGGGCCCGTCGCTGGCAGCGGCCAGCATGTATTTGACATGGCGCAGCAGCGCTAGCCGACCCGCATCCTTAATCTGGCGGTAGAGGGTGAGGAGCGCCTGTTCGTCCGCTGTTTCTGCATCGCCGTCATCGCCCGTCAGGAGATAGCGGACGGATACGCCAAGGGCCGCCGCTACTCCGGTGAGGTTAGACTGGGCCTGGCCGGTGCGACCGGTTTCCCACTGCGCGATTGCACTGCGCGACACGCCGCTGCGGCTCGCGAGCCTTTGCTGCGACAAGCCAAGGTAGCGCCGTATTTGACGGATGCGCGCGCCGTCGCCTTCGGCAGCGGCCGGTAGTGGCTCAGGTCGCGAGCCGTCGTAGGAATGCGCGTTCCTAGCCCCGTGATCCAGTGAGGGAGTGGCAAGACGCTTCAGTGTCAGGGACACTTCTGGCTACCCTTTCTGCCCTAGAGGATAAACGCATCGAAGAGGCTCTCGTGATCAGCGGCCTCGCCCAGTGCGGCAATGTCGAGCGCCGCCGACCGATCGTCGCTGAGTGGCGGAACATGGCGACGGACTGCATCGTGAAGCTCCGCGGTCCGCCTGCCGAGGACCAGACCAGTGCGTAGGTCGCAGGCTCGGGCGGCGACGATCAGTTCGATGATGGCGACCAGACGAAGCCGATCGGCGATCTCACGGGTCTTCAAGACGATGGAGGTCGCCATGGTTCCATAGTCCTCGACGCGATCGGCCACGGGAAGAATGACGGTCGGCATCGGAAGCGACCTGTGCTGGATCTCGGCGACGAGGGCCGAAACAGTCTTCTGGAGGGCAGAAAAGCCGCTTCGGCCGTCGAGAGGCGGTGCGAGGAAACGCGGAAGGTCGCTCGCCGCGGGTGACATGAGTTGCATCATCCGCTCACCGCAAAGCGCCGCTGCGCGGGACAAGGCGAGCCCAAGCCCCTCGAAAGCCAGAGCGAGATGCGTCGTGTCAAAACTGGCATTGGCCAGCACGCGCGCCTCGGGATGAAGGATCGCTGGATTGTCGTCCGAGGAGTTGAGCTCGATGTCGAGAATGCAGGTCGCCTGGTCGAGGGCCGTGAGCGCGGCAGCGTGCACGGGGCCGAAGCAGCGAAAGCTCAGCGGGTCCTGAAGGCGTCGGGCGGTGCCGGGAAGAGCAAGATCGCTGCCGGAGAAGAGGTCGGATACCCTCTCTGCCACGCGCTCGAAATGAGGCACGGGATGAAGCGCCGCCGCCGTGGGGGAGAGGGGCGAGAGATTAGCGCGAAACGCCTCGAAGGAGAGGCATGCCGCCGAGAGAAGGATCGCGAGTATACGGCGCACGTCATGAATGGCCAGCGCGCCGAGCCCGACTGAAACGGCGTTCGATGAGACCAAGGCCAGGCCGTCCTTCTGCGCAGGCGAGGGGGGCGACAGCCCGGCCTTGGCCAGAGCGGCTGTACCTGCCATCACCGATCCGCCGACCTCTGCTTCGCCATTGCCGAGAACGACGGCGGCGATGTGGGCAAGAGGGGAAAGATCGGCCTGGCCCACGGAGCCGATCATGGGGACCACGGGGTGCACGCCGGCGTTCAGGAGCGCGATGAGTCCCTCTGCGGTGCCGAGGCTGATCCCCGAATAGCCCCGTGCCAGCCGGGCCAAGCGCGTGGCCATCATCGCTCGGACATCTGCTGAGCAGGCGGGCGTTCCCACACCCACCGCACGGGCCAGAGCAATGCGCCGTTCGCGATCCGGGTCTCCCGCAGGAAGGTGCGTGTCTACCGCCGCCCCAAGCCCGGTCGTTACGCCATAGATGGCGCTGCCCGAAGCGATTTGCGCTATTAGCGCGGCGTGGCTTGAGACGATCGCCGCACGCCCTTCAGGCGCTAGGCTCACGCGCGCGGCGTCTCGCGCGATGGATGCGATATCGGCAGCTGATAGTCTCTGGGCGCCAATGAGGACTTGCTTCACGTCTTGACCGAAGAACAAACCACATGGTCCAGATGCACAGCGTCAGGCGAAGCGCAGCCTCTGGCCAATATCAAGTTTCCGTGTCTTTTCGAGCATGGCGTGGCCGAGGGCGATATCGGACAAGGAAAGGCCACGATGCCATAGAAGGATGGTTTCTTGATCGTCGGTGCGCCCGGTCTTGAGTCCAGCGACGATTTGGCCAAGTTCTGCATGGAGCGTCGCCTCGGATAAGCGCCCCGTTTCTACATGCGCGCGGAGGCTACCGAACTTCCCACCTTTGCACTGGCCCCAATCATCTACGACGATCTTCGACATGATGTCCGTCAAGGAAAGCTCGACCGCGCTCATCGTACCGTATGGAATGACCAAGGCTCCTGGCTTTATCCACGTGGTCTTCAGCAGAGGGCTGGGGGTGCTCCGGCGTGATGCTTCAACGACGATGTCGGCACCTTTGACGCAGCTTTCCCAGTCTTCGGACGCGATCATCGGTTTTCCGAGATCGCTGGCCAGCTTTTCGGCAAAAGCGGCCTGACTTTCAAGCCGCCGTTAATGGACAAGGATCTTCTCGAAATCAAACAGGTGGTTGAGAAGCCGCACGTTCCACGCCAACAGCAGGCCGTCTACCGGGTTGGAGCGTCTCCCGCCAGCATTAAAAACGGAACCAGCGCTGCGTGATCTTATGCCGCCCGCAGCATCTGCAGGCAGTGCTCCAGCGCGACGACGACGGAATCCAAAACGGGCATGCCGAGTTCGGAGGTGAGAGACGCCGCCACGCCGGCCCCGGCCATGTTGGTGCAGAGGATCATGATGGCGTCCAGCCTCTCCTGCGCGGCAACCATCCGCACCATCTCGGCCACCGTCTCCGGCGTGATTTCGGCGAAGCTCGTATTCTCTGTGCGGTCCGCCCGGGCAGTCGCGGTGATGGCGATGCCGGCCTTGGCATAATTTTCGACGATGCGCCGCTCGACCGCGTCCACATAGGGCGAGACGAGGCCGATGCGCCGCGCGCCTAGGGCGGCGAGGCGAGCATTGAGCGCCATGACGGCGGTGGTGGCGGGTAGGCCGGTGCGCGCCGTGATGGCGGAGACGATCGCATCATCCTCGGCGAAGCCAAGCCAGCCGGCCGCCGTGCCGTTCCAGAGGATGAGGTCCACCTGGGCATCGGCTAGCAGCTCGGCCGCATCGGCCATCGTTTCTCCGGCGAACTGCGCCTGGGTGCTGGCATCATCGGCAATGCGCAGCACGCGGATGCGTGCCACATGGGTGGTAACGCCACGTTCCGGTGGCAATAGCGCGGCGGTTGCCGGTTCCAGCACCGTGTTGGAGGAGGGGACGAGCATGCCGAGCCGGGCCATGGCGGTGATCCTCAGACGATGGAGCGGCGTGAGGCGATGCCGCCATCCACGGTGATGATGGTGCCGCTCGTATAGCCGGAGCGGAAGGAGGCGAGGAAGACGATGAGATCCGTCACCTCATGCACATGGGCGGGCCGTCCCAGCGGATAAGTCGAGGCCAGTTCCTGGAAGCGGTTCGCATCTCCCAGCACGTCGGCCGCACGCTTGCGGAGCATGTTGTAGATGCGATCGGTATCGACGGGGCCGGGGTTGACGCCGACAACGCGGATCTTGTCGTCCAGGCTCGATCCGCCGAGCGAGCGGGTGAAGGCCATCAGGCTCGCATTGCCCACAGCGCCTGCGATATAACGCGGATCGCAGATCTCGCCGCCATTGCCGATATTGTTGATGATCACGCCGCCGCCTTGGATCTTCATGCGCGGATAATAGAGACGGCAAAGGTTGATGTAGCCATAAACTTTGAGTTCCCAGCCGGCGCGCCATGTCTCTTCATCAATGTCAAAGAGGGAGCCGGAAGGGATGACGCCGGCATTGTTCACCAGCACGTCGATATCGCCCACCGCTTCGGCGAGGGCGGCGCAGGCGCCGGGCTGGGTGAGGTCGACCGGATGCAGCGTCACCGCCAGGGCCGGGAAGGCCGCCGCGATCTGGGCCTTGAGCGCTTCGAGATTCTCCACGTTGCGGGCGGTGAGATGGAGATGGCAGCCCTCTTCCGCGAAGGCGCGGGCGAGGCCGGCGCCGATGCCCTGCGAAGCGCCGGTGATGAGCACCGTTTGGCCGGTGAGGCGTAGATCCATGAGATGGCTCCTTTAGTCGGGCTGCCGCGCGGTGGGCGCGGTGCTGTGTCGGGCAAGTGCCGGCCGGGCAAGGCCAAGATGATCGCGCAAGCTGTGCCCCTCGTATTCCCGCCGGAAGAGGCCGCGCTCCTGCAAGAGGGGGACGACGAGATCCACGAAATCGTCGAACCCGTCGGGGAAATAGGGCGGCATGACGTTGAAGCCGTCAGCCGCGCCGGTTTCGAACCAGTGCTGCAAGGTATCGGCCACCTGTTCGGCCGCGCCGCAGAGCACCCAATGGCCGCGCGCCGCGGCCATGAGGTTATAGACGTCGCGCAGGCGCATGCCCTCGCGCCGCGCCTTGGCCAGCATCACGCTGGAGAAGGAATGATAGGCATCGTTCGCGCCGAGATCGGCGGGCAGCGGCCCATCGAGATCATAGCCGCTCATGTCCCGCCCGAAGCGATCGGAGAGGAGGGCCATGGCGTTGCTGTCCGAGATGCGGGATTGCAGGGCGGCGAGCTTGTCCAGCGCTTCGCGTTCGGTGCGGCCCACCACGGGCATCACGCCGGGCAGCACCGTCACGGCGTCCGGGCTGCGGCCGAAGGTCGGGAGCTGCGCTTTGAGGGCGCGATACTGGGCGCGCGCTTCGTCGATATCCTGCACCACGGAAAACACGACGTCCGCCGTACGGGCGGCGAGGCGCTGGCCGGGCGCGGAGCCGCCGGCCTGGAGGATCACGGGATGGCCCTGCGGGCTGCGCGCGATATTGAGCGGGCCCTTCACCTGGAAATGCGGCCCTGCATGGTTCAGCGGGTGCAGGCCCTCGGGCGCGACATAGAGGCCGCTTTCGCGATCAGCGCGCAGCGCATCCTCGTCCCAGCCATCCCAAAGGCCGCGCACCACGTCGATGAATTCCTCGGCGATCTCGTAGCGTTTGCCATGCTCGGGATGGAGGCGGCCGAAATTCGCGGCGGTGACGGCATTGGCCGTTGTCACCGCATTCCAGGCGGCCCGGCCGTGGCTGATATGATCGAGCGAGGCAAAGGCGCGGGCCGTGGTGAAGGGATCGCCATAGGTTGTGGAGGCGGTGGCGCCGAGGCCGATATGCTGCGTCACCATCGCGATGGCGGCGAGCATGGTGAGCGGTTCGAGCCGCGCCGTATAGGAGGGATGGGCACCGGCATCGGCATAGAGATTGTCGCCCATGAAGATGAGATCGAAACACCCGCGCTCGGCGATGGCCGCGATGCGCTGCACTTGGCCGATATCCTGGAAATCATGGAAGGCGCCGGGCATGCGCCAGCCCGCGACATGGCTGCCCGTGCCCAGGATGAAGAGGCCGAGATGCATCTGCCGCCGGGGCTGAGCCGGGCCACTCATGCCACGTCCTCCAAAAAGACGAAGCCCATGCTGCGCGCCCGGTAATGCAGGCCGCCATCTTGCACAATGAGGAAGAGGCACCGCTCGTCCCCGGGATTGTGATGGGAATGCGCATCCCCTGGCGGTGTGACTATGGTGGCGAAGGGCACCCAATCGCAGCGCGCCCCGCCCACCATCGAATAGGCGCCTTCGCCCTTCAGGATGAGGGTGATGGCCGCCGAATTATGCCGGTGCGCGCGCTGGTGCTCGCCCGCCGGCACGGTGTTGAGCGAGAGCGTGAGGGTGGGCAGGATATTGCGCCCGGCCTCGCAGGCTTCGGAGGAGAAGATGAGCGCGGCGCCCGAAGTCGTGTCATTCTGCTTGGCCGAGACGACGGTCTGTAACTGGCGCGCGATTTCGGCCGCGGGATAATGCACGGGCGCCGGACGATGGGCGGTATCGGTCGCCATGGCGGCGAAGGCGTAGAGCGGCTCATCCGTCACCAGCCAGAGCACCGCGCCCGCCGGCCCGGCAGCGATCTTCGTGCCAGCACCGCCGGGCGTGAGGAATACGTCCCCCGGCCCCCAGGCGAAATCCTCTGCACCCGATCGCGTGCGCCCGGCGCCCCGAATCACATACCAGATCACGCCGCTCGCCTGCATGTCTGCGCTCAGCCGGTGGCCAGGGGGCAGGCGGGCATAGCGCGCCAGCATCAGCGGCGAGGTCGCCGGGCTTTCCGCCGCGATAGCGGTTGATTGATCGCAGGCGATGAAGCGGGCGGTCTCGTCGGGCAAGAACTCCGCAAGGGCTGCCGTCGCTTCGGCCGTGAACTGGGCCGCGGGAACTGTGGGTAGCTTCACGTTGAAGGCATTGCCGGAATTGAAGAAGCGCGCGCGTGCGGCGGGCGGGCCTGCGGGTGCGCGCGAATACTGCACGGGCAGGCGGGCCATATCCACCGTCGGTTCCTGGGTCATGCGGGTCTCGGGCCTTGTGCGATCAAAGCGTGGGGCGCCGTGTATGCCAGGCGGTGATGCCCTGATAGGCATGGCCCGCGCGGCACAGCAGCGCCTCGGCGAAGGGAGCGGCGGCAAACTGCACGCCGATCGGGATGCCCGCTTCGCTCGCGCCGCAAGGCAGGGTGATGGTGGGATAGCCGCAAACGTCGAAAGGCGCGGTGAAGGGCCCGATGGCAAGTACCCCGGCCGGATCCTCGCCCATGCTCGCCATGAAATCGAGGCTCGGTCCGGCGACGGGCAGGCCCGGCACCACAAGCATGTCGATGCCCGCGAAGAGCCGCGCCATTTGGCCGTTGAACACCATCCGCGCGGCGAGCGCATCGGCGAGATCGGCGGTGCTGCAGGCCCGGCCGCGCTCCAGAAGCCGGGTGAGCATCAGGCCGTATTCGGCGGCGCGGGACGGATAGGTCTCGCGATGGGCGCGGGCGGCTTCCACGGCGCATTGCAGAGACCAGGCGCGGAGCGTGGCCTCCACGGCCGGAAACTCCACCGCCACGATCTCCGCGCCGACCGTGGCCAACTTTGCCAGCACATCTTCGATGGAGGCGATCACCTCCGCTGTCGCATGCCGCGCGATGAAGGCGCGGTCCACGCCCACGCGCAGCCCGGCGATGCCGCCTTCGATGCCTTCGAGATAGTCCGGCACCGGCAACGGTGAGGCGGTGGGATCGGCCGCATCCGCGCCGGCGATGAGGCCGAGTAGCAGTGCGGCGTCGGCCGCCGTGCGCGCCATCGGCCCCACGTGATCGAAAGAATCCGCCAGCGGAAATACGCCACAGCGGCTCACCCGGCCCCAGCTCGGCTTGATGCCGACGACACCGCAACAGGAGGAGGGCAGGCGGATCGAACCGCCGGTATCCGTGCCGAGGCTGCCATAGGCGAGGCCGGCGGTGAGCGCCACGCCGCTGCCACTGGAGGAATTGCCCGTCCAATACGCCGCGCCGAAGGGATTGAGCGGCTCCGTCACGCTTGGATGATGTTCGGCATAGACGCCTTCGGTGCAGGTGAGCTTGCCGAGCATCACGGCGCCGGCAGCGATGAGGCGCGCGGTCGCGGTCGATTCATAGGGCTCTGACCAGTCATCATAGATCGGGCTGCCGAGGCGGGTACGGATCGCGGTGGTGTAGAACACGTCCTTCACCGCGAGGGGGATGCCGTGCAGCGGCCCGCGCCAGTCTCCGGCCGCGATCTCGGCCTCGGCCTGCCGCGCGGCGGCCAGCGCCGGTGCGGCCGCGACGGTCGCGTAGGACTGCAGGCGTCCGTCATGCGCGGCGATTCGCTCCAGCATCAGTTCGGTGAGGGTGACGGGCGAGAGACGGCCGCTGCGCAGTTGCGGCGCGAGGTCGAGGATGGACTGGGCCCAGAGCGGTTCGGTCATGCGGCGCCTGCGGAAGGTAATGCGCATGAATTATACATGCACAGGTCGTTTTGCATAACAACTCCCCAAAATCCGAATCAAACCGCATAAATCCTGCGCAGTTTGCCCATAAAATATGCGCAACTCCGCTCGAACTTCACGTGCGCCATCTCTATTAGAATACTAAATCACGTGGTATGTATATTGCTGAGCGAGCCACGTAGACAGATTGGGGGTTCGTGCATGGCTTCTTCTTTCGTCCGCGCTTTGACCGGGGCCGTAGCCGCCCTGGCCATCGGCATCGCCGCCAGCGGGGCGGCTCAGGCGGCGGATCAGGTTTCCGTCCGGCTCAAATGGGTGGCGCAGGCGCAGTTCGCCGGCATCTACGTCGCCAAGGCCAAGGGCTTCTACAAAGACGCCGGGCTGGACATGACGATCAATCCCGGCGGCCCGAACATCAATGTCGAAACCCTCGTCGCCTCCGGCGCCGATACCTTCGGCATCGGCAGCGGCACCGAGGGCACGCTCTATGCGCGCGAAAAGGGCCTGCCGCTCGTCTGCGTCGGCATGTCGCAGCAGATGACGCCTTTCGCCTTCGTCACCTACGACAATTCCGGCATCAACTCGGTGAAGGATTTCAAGGGCAAGAAGGTTGCGGTCTGGTTCACCGGCCCGCAATACACGCTCTATGCTATGCTCGCGCATGAGGGCATGAGCCCGCACGACATGCATGTGATCGCGCAGCCCTTCTCCATGCAACCCTTCATCGACAAGCAGTTTGATGTGGCGACGGTGACGCTTTACAACGAGCTCAACACCCTCAAGGAGCAGGGCATCACCAATATCAAGCTTTTCATGCCGGACGATTACGGCGTGACGACGCAACAGGATTCGCTCCTCACCTCGGAGAAGGAGATCAAGACCCATCCGCAGGATGTGCAGGCCTTCGTGACGGCGACGCTGGAGGGCTGGAAATATGCCTTCGAGCATAAGCAGGAGGCGATCGACATCGTGATGGCGGCGGGTTCCGGCCTCAACCGCAAGCATCAGGAGTTGATGCTGGATGAGATCGAAAAGCTGATGACGGCCAATCTCGGCAAGACAGAGGGCCTCGGCGCACTCGACATGAAGGCGATCGCGGCGGTGCAGGATAATCTCATCAAGTTCGGTGCGCTGAAAACGCCGATTGATCTGAAGGCTGCCTTCGATCCCTCCTTCTGGGAGAAAGTGCCGGCTGCCGACAAGACGATGTGAGCGAGAGGGGAGACCACGCCGATGGCACTGGCCAATTCTGCGACTGACCTCACGGCCGGCCATCGGCCTGCTCATCTCGAACTCGTCAATGTCTGGAAACGGTTCGAGGATCGCGGCCGTGAGACGGTGGCGGTGCGCTCGGTCGATCTGCGTATCGAGCCGGGCGAATTCGTCACCGTCATCGGGCCTTCAGGCTGCGGCAAATCGACGCTTTTTAATATGATCGCCGGCCTTATCGCGCCGGACGATGATGGCTCCATCCTGCTCTCGGGCGAAGTGCAGCGGGATCGTGGGTTGCTCGGCAAGGTGGCCTTCATGCCGCAGCGCGATCTGCTCTTTCCTTGGCGCACGGTGCTGGACAATGCAACCATCGCTTTGGAGATGGAGGGTGTGCCGCGCCGGGCGGCACGGGCGCGCGCGGAAGGACTCTTGCCCGAATTCGGCCTCACCGGATTCGGCCAGCATTATCCGCATCAGCTTTCAGGTGGCATGCGCCAGCGCGTGGCGCTGATGCGCACTTTCCTCTTCGAGCGCGATCTCATGCTGCTTGACGAGCCCTTTGGTGCCCTCGATGCCCTCACCCGCAGCATGATGCAGAGCTGGCTCTTGGAAATCTGGGCACGGCATCGCCGCACAGTGATCTTCATCACGCATGACGTGGACGAGTCTATTTTCCTTGCCGACAAGGTGGTGGTGATGACGGCGCGGCCCGGCACGGTGAAATGCGTGGAGCGGATCGATCTGCCCCGCCCGCGTGATGAGGAGATGACGATCTCGCCCGAATTCATTGCCATCAAGCGCCGCCTGCTCGCCGAGATCCGCGAGGAAAGCATGAAGACCTTCGCAGGCGCGGCTACTGCGCCATGATGGCGCGCTTCCTCCGTTCGCCGCTGCCGGGTTTCCTGCTCATCGCCCTGCTCTGGTGGCTGATGGTGCCGGCGCTGCACGTCAATCCGCGCTATCTGCCGAGCCTCGGCGCCGTGGCGGTCGATGGGCTCTCCGTCTGGCGCGATCTCCTGGCCAGCCTCTGGCATACGCTTGCCGAAACCGTGCTGGGCTTTCTGCTCGGCTGCCTCTTCGGCATCGGCGGCGGCATCCTCTTCGCAGCGTCGCGCTGGCTGGAGCGCGGACTGCTGCCGCTCTTCGTGGCCTTGCAGAGCGTGCCGGTGATCGCCTTCGGCGCCATCGTGGTTATCTGGTGCGGCAATGGCCTGCTTTCGAAAGTGGTGATCGCGCTTTTCCTCTCCTTCTTCCCGATCACCGTGAGCACGCTGCGCGGGCTGCAGGGCGCGGATGCGGCACGCATCGCGCTGCTCGAAAGCTTCGGCGCCTCGCGGTTGAAGATCTTTCTGCGCCTGCAACTGCCAACCGCGCTGCCCAGCATCATGATCGGCCTCAAGGTGGGTATCGCGCTGGCGCTTGCTGGCGCCATCGTCGGCGAATGGTTCGGCGACACGGTGGGGCTCGGCGTGATGCTGCTGCAGGCGCTCTATGTGGAGCAGGTGGTGCGGGTTTGGGTGCTCATCATCACTTCCGGCCTGCTCGGCACGCTGCTTTATGGCGTGCTTGCCCTGATGGAACGCAAATTCGTCTGGTGGCGGGCGGCATGATGCACAGGCTTTCCCGACATCTCCCGGTCGTCATCGCGCTTCTGCTGCTCTTTCTCGTCTGGCAGATCGGCACCAGCCTGATGGGCGTGCCGGATTATCTCCTGCCGCGTCCCATCGGCATTGCCATGGCGATCTTCGATCAATCCCATCTTATGGGATCGGCGCTCTGGCTCACGGGCTGCGAAGCCGTGCTGGGCTTCGTGCTCGGCGCGCTCTGCGGCGTGGCGCTCGCCATCCTGCTCATCTTGGTGCCGCCGCTGGAGCCGATGCTGCTGCCGCTGGCGGTGGCCGTCAATGCCGTGCCCTCCGTCGCCTTCGTGCCGCTGGCGCTCATCTGGTTCGGCCTCGGCATGGGTTCGAAAGTGGCGATGGCCATACTGGCCGTGGGCTTCGTGGTTTTCGTCAATGCGCTGGCCGGGCTCAAACAGCCGGAGCAGGGGCATATCGATCTGCTGCGCAGCTTTGGCGGCGGGGCTTTGCGCATCCTCTGGAAGCTGCGTCTACCCGCCGCACTCCCCGCGATCGTCACCGGCCTGCGCATCGGCCTCAGCCGCAGTACCATCGCCGTGATCGTGGCCGAGATGCTGGGCGCCTATGCCGGGCTCGGGCAGATCATCTACCAGTCCACCGCGCAGGTGGATTACCTCAGCGTCTGGGCCGCCGTGATGGTGGCGATCCTCGGCAGCCTCGCACTCTACGGCGCCTTCGTGGCGCTGGACCGCAAACTCGTCTGGTGGACATGATGATGACGACGAAACGCGCCCTTTCCCTCGCCGAGATCGCCGAGCCCGAGACGCAGGACGAGGCTGTGCTCCGCGCGCAGCTTGCCGCCTGCTACCGGCTCGTCGCCCATTTCGGCATGGATGATCTTATCTACAACCATATTTCCGTGCGCGTGCCGGGCGCGGCCGAGCATTTCCTCATCAATCCCTATGGGCTGCTGTTTTCGGAAGTCACGGCCTCCTGCTTCGTGAAGATCGATCTCCAGGGGCGGAAGGTGGAACCCTCGTTCCATGAGGTGAACCAGGCCGGCTTCGTGATTCACAGCGCCATTCACGCCGCGCGCAAAGATGCGCTCTGCGTGCTGCATACCCATTCCGAGGCGGCGACGGCGGTGTCCGCCCTTGAAGAGGGGCTGCTGCCGCTCACCCAGTTCGCCATGCGCTATCAGGGGCATATGGGCGTGCATGCCTATGAGGGTGTGGCGCTGGATACCGAGGAGCGCGCGCGGCTGGTGGCCGATATCGGCCCGCACAATGTACTGGTGCTGCGCAATCACGGCGTGCTCATCACCGGCCGCACCATACCGGAGGCCTTCATCCTGATGTATTATTTTGAGAAGGCGGCGCGGGTGCAGATGATGGCCCAGGCGGCCACCGCTTCGGGCGCGCGCCTCGCTTTGCCGCCGCAGGCGATTTCCGAAAAGACGGCCGCGCAGTTCAACGATCGTCATGGGGACATCAAGGCCGCCGGCACCCGGGAATGGCCCGCCTTCCTGCGCTTGCTGGAGCGGCTCGATCCGTCCTATCGGGATTGAGCGGCGGGAGAGGCAGATGAAACAGCAGATGGATCTGGCGGAAGTGCCCGCGGAGGTGGAAGAGGAACCGGCGCGGGCGCGCGGCACCCTCTCCGAAACGCTGCGCAGCCAGCTCGAGGAAATGATCGTGGAGGGTCAGCTCCGCCCCGGCGAGCGACTGGACGAATTCGATCTCGCGCAGCGGTTCAAGGTATCTCGCACGCCGGTACGCGAGGCGGTGAAGGCGCTGGTAGCGACGGGGCTGCTGGAGATGCGACCGCGCCAGGGGCTGGTGGTGGCGACGATCTCCATCCCGGTGTTGCTGGAAATGTTCCAGATGATGGCGGTGCAGGAGGGGCTCTGCGCGCGGCTTGCGGCGCGCAGAGCGAGCCCCACGCAGCGTGCCGGCCTGCGCGCCATCCATGCACGACTGATCGAGGCGCTGGCGGTCGGGGATCCGCTGCCCTTCTACGACATCAACACCGAGTTCCATGAACTGCTCTATGATTCCTCGCAGACGCAGTTCATCGCGACGCAGACCCGGGCGCTGCGCCGCCGCGTCGCCGCCTATCGCCGCTACGTCACCTATCAGCCCGGCCGGATGGTGACGACGATTGCCGAACATGGTCGCATTCTGGAGGCGATCGAGCGCGCCGATGCCGATGGCGCCTTCCAGGCGGCCGTGGAGCACGTGACGCTCCTGGGGGACGACATGGCCGATTTCATCGCCGCCATTCCGCCGGCGATGCTGGACGAGGGCTGAGCCCCTGGCGGCGGACACAGCCCTGCTTCTGCTCCATGGCTGGTGCGGCGGCGGCTGGGTGTGGCGGGAACAGCGGGCGGCACTGGCAGAGATCGGGCCGGTGATCCTGCCCGATCTTTCGCCGCGGCGCGTCGGGCCATCGATCGCGGCGGCCGCAGAGGCCGTGTGCCGGGCGGCGGAAGCGAGCGGGGCAGCGCGCTTCATCCTCATCGGCCATTCGCGCGGCGGGGCGGTGGCGGTGGCGGCAGCCCACCGGCTGGGAAGCCGGTGCCGGATGCTCGTCGGCGTGGATAGTTTCACGGATGCCGCATTCTACGCCGCCCGGCCGGAGGCTGAGATCGCACAGCGGCTGGCCCCCTTTGCCGCGGATTTTCCCGGCACCATGGCGGCGATGGTGGCGCGGATCACCCTGGCCGGCGGTCCTGCCCTGGCCACCGAAATCGCGCAGCGCATGGGGGCGGAAGAGCCTGGGCCGAGCCTCGCCCAGATGCGCGCGCTTCTCGCCTGGGAAATCGCGGAGCCTTGGGGTGGCCTGCGCTGCTCGGTCTCCGCGATCCTTTCAAGCCCTCTGCACCAGCCGGAGAGCGCGCTCCGGCTCTCCGGCCTCGATCCCTGGCTCATGCCGGGCGTCGGGCATTTTCCGATGCTGGAAGACCCGGCCGGCTTCGCGGCCCTGCTGGGCCACTGCCTGGAGCGCGCTTAGAAAGACAGCAGATTGTCGCGGAACTGCTTGTGCTCGTAGTGGCGGCGGACAAGCCCACGGCGCTGCAGCACCGGCACCAGCCCGTCCGTCACTTCCGCGACACTCTTGCGGCTCACATCCGGCAGGGCGATGAGATAGCCGTTTCCCTCCACTTCCTGCATCACCTCGGTCATCTTGGAAGCAACCATCTCGGGCGAACCCACAAGTTGGAAACAGGCGCCTCCGGTTGCAAAATCCACGATCGCCTCACGCAACGTACGCTTTTCCACCTTGCTCAGGAAGCCCACGAGGGTGGACCGAGACCAACCTAGCAGCGCGCTAGGTCGCTGGTTCGCTGCCCGTGTCGGTGACAGGGCGTGGTCGGGTGCGACGGATCGCGATCGTGGCGCTTACACGGCGGCTGCTGATCGCGCTCTGGCGCTATGCGACACACGGGAAGTGCCGGAGGGGGCGGGACTGAAGGCAGCCTGACCGAGCGCAGCACCACAAAATACCCACGCATCGGCGGGATTGGCTAAACCCTCGTCGTATATCGGCGGGTGGACCCCATAACGTCCTGGCCGAAGATGCCCTGATAAACGCTCTTCCAGCCTCGACAACCTCGGGTGCGAGGAATTTTGGTGAAGATGCGGTCAACGTCGACCGGATGTGAGGTTCTTCGGTTTCGATTACCGCAGGTGAGGAATGAGCTCGGGCTGACAAGGCAAGACAAGCGTGTAGATGCCCCGCGCCCCAACGCGTGGTCCCTACACAGTGACGCCTCTCGATGACCGTTGGTGTTGGCTGTTGAAGTCACTGCAGAGTCTGCAGAAGATGCTTGGCTGTGGCGCTGCCCTCAAGGGCTGGCCTCCACGCACCGGCTCATCGGCATCGGCCCCTGACTGCAACACCGCGGCCAAGTTAAATGCTATGATGCTGTTTTCAGGGAATGAGTGTCACTCCTTAATGAGGTTTGACCCCGGAAAACCCTCATGCAAGGATGTTATAATGTGCAAATGCGGCCCCACATGACGTTTGCCCCACCTCACCTGTGACTCGCTTCCGTGTCCCTGGCGCTTGAGCCAACAACAGATTGTTTATCCTCAAGCTGGCATAACAAACATTATGCCAGCTAATCGATCACACTCTCGCCCGCTTCAAGCCAACAACCTTGGATTGAAACACGTTGGCGGCGCGGTCTAGGACCAGTCGAACGTATACGGACATACATGTCCCGGAGCCATTAGTCTCTGCGTGATCATCGCCTCGACCAGGTCAAAATACGAGGCGAGTAATATGTGTAATAACGCAACTTTCGCTACGCCACATCGTGCCGGTGTTCAAGAAAATCAGGATGTTACCGGCTCGGCGGGTTGAAGCGGGATGTGGTAGAAACATCGCATCCTCCCCCCAAAATAGTAGTTTGCGATGGAATTGCCATCGCGGCGGCAAGCCAACACAGACGCGTTCCATGGCCGAGGAGAACACAAAGCGCAACAAACCAAAGCCACACATAAAATATAAACGTTTCAATCAAAAAGGAGTGACCTTAAAAAATTGCACCCTCACTCTCGGAAGCGTTTGCATTTTGTTAGTCTCCGAAATATGTTTTGTTGAGCAAATCAACAATGCCGGCGGGGCAATCGAGAATTGGCCATCGGCGGAAGATCACTGAAGCCTTGAGCTCCCGGGAGAGAAGCAGAATGGGGACTTTTCTGGAGCACGACACGTCGCTTTTTGGCGATCAAAAAGCAGATCCTGCACTACGGTCTGCAGTCTCACCAAAGTTGCAGCCACTGCGCGTTGGATGGATTGACCGGTGTCAGCTTACACGAGAATGTCTCTCCAACGCAGCAACGGCGCTACAACCGATGCTTGCCATCGTACCGTTTACCTCAATAAATGATTATCTTCCGCACGCTGACGCGGCGATTGATCTAGTTGTTTATTATGTTCATGATTCCGGAGCCGACCCAACATCTGAGATTGTAAATGTGTGTAGAGCGATTCCGGATCGACGGCTATTGATTATTGCCAATCTAGTAAATGCAGACCGTGCGGCACTCGCTCAACATCTAAATGGCAAAGTAGTTGCCTTCCTTCAACCACAAAAGGCCAGCCTAGCATTGATGGTCTCAGCATTTTATCTGACCCACCATGAGCGGCGCTTTACATTTGACGACGTTCTCACCATTTCTCCCCATATCTCAGTGTCGCAGCCGCGGACCGGGACGATGGCGGATGTCACTCTTACTCGCCGAGAACGTGCCGTCTTAGAGTTAATCCGGCAGGGTCAGTCGAATCGTGAAATTTCTGATTCACTCGAAATGAGCCCTAGCACTGTTAAGGCGCACGTCAGAAACATCATGCAAAAAACGAAGGCTACGAACCGCACGCAGCTCGCGCTCGACGCCGAACGCAAGCTGCGGACGATATCCTTCTAAACTGGGCGCACAAGGCGCCTAGGAGGAAACCCGGCACAGAGCGTCGACGACCTTGCCGATCGGCAGGTTAATGGGCAGAAGAAGTCCTGCCCCGGTCCTTCGAATCCGTTCAGCCTGGGCACCAATGTCAAAGGCAACTACCGCAAGCCCTGCCTCCCACAACTGACTCAAAACAAAGGACCAGGTTTCGGGCCAGAGTGCGGGAAGAAACCCGAAATCAGCATCCTGATTCCGAATCAAGGTCACGGCTTCATTCTCATCATATCGACCCGTGATCGTCACCTTTCCCGTCTCCAGCAGGCGGGCATCATCACATGTGAATCCTACGATCTGGAAGGAAAGAGGGATATCATTAGCTGCGGCATACCGAGCGCAGCCAAGAATGACCTCATAGCCTTTCTCAAAACCGATAGCGCCTGCTACACACACTCTGCGAGAGCGATCTTTTGTCATCTGGGGAATCGTTCGCGCTAGCGACACATGGTCGTCTGGTTCCCATGCTGAAATAGTCGGGGTTAAACCAAGTCGACGGCTGAAGCGCCGTGCAGCATCCGCGCTTGGTGCTATGATTTCGCGCGCTTGGCCGAAGAGAGTCGAAGTCCATGCAACGAGCTCTCGTGGAGAAATTTTCCACTCAATATTGTTCCCGTGATCACTCACACATTCCGCGCAAACTTCTAACCTGGGCTCGCCGCAATAGCGATTGTCGTGAGTTGTCAGGGTGATACGTGGACACATCCAGGAATAGTCATGAAGATGAATATCGACAGGTACATTGAACTCGACCAGGTTTGCGACGAGCTCCGGATCATGACCCAGGAAGTGGTGAAGCTCCAAGCGTTCAATCTTCATCTCTTGAAGAAACTGAAAGAGAAGAGCGGCTTCTTGCTTCGTGAAGCGCAAATTTGGCAAGAACTCTGACGTGGTCGTGACAGCGCAGCCGACCCCACTATCGCTCCACTTTGCTGGCTGCAGAATGAGAGGAACTTCTCCTCGCTTTTCGGCAAGTCTTGCGCGTGCCTGAACCTGCCGCAGCACCCCACCCTCTCGCGCGTGGGTGATGAAGCCCACCGCTGAGCGATGTTGCCGGGCTTCTGTTGCCCGGCGCCAGTCCACATTGCGGCGATAGTGCGCAGCGGGATCGTGCTTCTCCCACTCAGCGATGAGACTATCATATCCGGGATACAGCACATTGAGTGTGCGGAGGTTACGCCGGATCAGATCCGCCTTCGCGTTTGCAAACGATTGACCCTCGATGTGGCCGACATAGACTCCGGTCGCTGCAACATGCCGCCACCCAAGATGTGTTGCCCGCATGCAGAAGTCATTTTCTTCTCCATATCCCTGTGCAAACACGTCGTCACGGAGGAGGCCTGTTTCGGCAAGACAAGCATGCCGAACATAGAGACAGAAGCCATGGCCAGTTGGCAGATCGACAACCGCATTGGCGTTCACTTCATAAAACAGTCTCGCAAGTTCGTCCACTTGGTCAACGTCAGGGATCGAATTGCTCCCGGTGCGATTTGGGTAGCTGAGGATAGTGGCCGAATTCGAAAAGGGAGTGGCCGTTCCAATGTTTGGGGCCGAATAGGCGGCGGAACGGAGTCTGGTAAGCCAACCCGCAGCCACGATCGTATCGCTGTTGAGGAGAACAACATCCAATCCTGCAGCGGCTGCCTCTCGAAGTGCGATATTTGCCGTCGCAGGGAACCCTCTATTCCTTTCTTCATGGCGAAACTCGATGAGATTCTGCTTAGCCATGCTCTGAAGGTCGCGCACGATACGCGCGTCGGGTGAATTATCGGAGATAACAACAATTCGCTCGGAGGTCTGGTGCCTGAGCACTGATTCTATGCAACGTATAGTGGCGTCGTAGCCCCGGTAGACAGGGATCGCTACCAGCATTTCGCGCCTTGCAAATTCTTTCTCTTGGGTCGGATAAGGCGGTCCAACGTTATAGACCGGTATGCTCAGTTCGCAGGAATCATCTTCTGGAATAGGTCGCTGCGGATGCAGCGCCCAAAAGCGCGCAGCTACACGTGCCGCAGCTACCCTTGCACTTGTGCGTTCGCCACCCGGATTCAACGGGCTCCCATAGAGATCGCGTCCCCGCATATCGCGCACGGAGAGGGTGCCCGTGGGAAGTTCTTCTGGAGAAAAGCGAAAGCGCCTCTGCCAAGAGAGACCGACCGCGTTTTCCTTACTGTCCAAGATAGTTTCAGCGACTTGGATGATCTTTTGGTCGGGGTTGCCTACAGACGCCACTATGACTGGCGCCCTAAAGTCTGGCTCTCCGGGCAGCCAATGCCATCCGGTAACGGCGCCCGCCACACGGTCGACAAACCCTTCCGCGCGGGTGATGGACCGCAACTCGATCGGGCTCCCGATGAGAGGAACGCCCTTTAGGGAAACCTTAAGTAGGGTGCCGTGCCATATGTCTGCCTTTAGTTCACATCGGAGCACTCCGGTCCGATCAGGCCTCTTATGTCTTGCAAAAGAAAGTTCGTTGCCATCAAGTTCGATAACAAGGTCGGCTGTAGAAGCCGTCGCCACCAGTCCACCGAGGTACAGGTGCCCGCTATTGCTAAGGCCGCACCATCCCATCGCGTCGTTTGATTTCGCGATTTGGCTCGCAAGCGCCAAACTCTGGCGATCTGCAAGCGGAGCATTTCGACGAAGTGTCTCATGTAGTTCGCATGAAGCAAGCGCCGGATAGCCATTACGAAGATGAGCACACGCGAGACGGTAGAAACTACCGTTCCAGCCGCTACGCCGCGCGAGAAGTTCGAAAGGCTGGACCGCCTCTGGAATGCCCAAATGCAGCCGAAGATCCCCAACTAGCAAAGTGACCAGACTGTTCGATGGTGCTCGCCGCTGCGCATAAAGGATGTTCTCAAGGGCTCCCAGTCCATCACCCAAATCAAGCTTAGCGGCAGTGAGACTCAAAGCTTTTTGGCAAAGTTCGTCTCCCTCATACGTCGCGGTCAGCCGTGTTTGTGCTGCCAGAGCATTGTAGCTGGTCTCATAAAATGAGTGGCTGAAGAGAAACTGGTCTAACAACGCTCTCATCTCCCGCGCTCTCCTCTTGGGCAGCATGATGCGTGAGAGCAAGAATGTCCATTGTCCCGAACAAACATTTCTTCCGGATCTATACTTTGGCGCCAAAAACGCGGATGGTACTAGACAATTCCTCCGAACACTCCCCGATTCACTAGTCCTTTGGATCGTTCCCAAGCAAAAGCGCTAGACTCTTCGGTTAGACGTTGGCGCCGCTGCATCGCGTTCTCGTGATAACCTGCGCAGAGACGAGATTTGTGATTGCGGGTGCAACAGGGCGCATATATCCAATCAGGCGATCTACTTCTTGTTCCCAAGCGAGCGCGATTTAACGGCGGAGGAGCGATCAACCATGTCCGGCACAGCTACCCTGTCTGGAGGCGTAAGTCCCGCCAACCACTCGGACGCGAGCGGAGCAGCCACAAGCTTCAACAGTTACTATGGATTGGGTTCGACCTATGAATCGCTCACCGCAAGCGGCAGCGATTCCGTGTCGGGCCCTCTCGTCATAGGCCAATCGAATTTGGCTGTCACAGTTTCCGGTGCGTCTGCTATTGACGATGCCACGGCTACGGGTAGCAATTCGATAAGCGTTGACACACCTTCGGTCGTCTTTGCCTCACAGAACGACACCATTTCGGCCGCCTCGGCAGCCACAACGCTCTTCGGCGCGGCGACCGGGACCACAACATTTGCTCTGGGAGGGCAGAACAGCTCCGCAACAGGAGGCTCTGGTTCATTTTCTGGCATGTCCTCGGGAGCCAACTCTACCCTCGTGGGCGGAACAGGCGTCAGCCTCATGACCATGACTGGAGCTAACAGCCTTGGTGTTGCTGGTCAGGCAGGAACTACCGGCATCGATGCATCGGCATCATCGGGTCCTCTAACGATCGCGACGAATCCGTTGGGCAACACGGGGACGCTCGTCGCAATACTGGGAAGCGGCGCCGATACGGTTGTCGGAGGTTCAGGAGCGTCAACGGTCACAGCGGGGACTGGCAGTGACGTATTTACCTTCATAAAGGGTCATGGGGGTGGCACTGAATACATCATCGGCTTTAATGCCAAGGACAACTTGGCCTTCGCCGGATACGGCTACTCCGCGACCAACTTGCCCACCGAGACGGTGACTTCGCTGGGGGACACGATTACCCTGAATGATGGCACCCAGATCACCCTCGCCGGCATCGACCACAAAATCTTCTAAGGGTAAAACTGAACTCGCTTGGGGGATGGACTCATGGCCACCAATGATTATACCGCAACGAACTCCGATGGTGTCACCTATGCGTTAACCTATCATCCGCTGCTGGGGACTTATACTCTCGTCATTACACCTCCGGTCGGAGGGGGAACGCCACAGACCGTCGACGGCATTCCAGCGGCCAACGTGTTGACGGCAAGTGGCGGAACTTTGGCCATCGCATCCGCCCTCGTCGGTTCGACATATGTGGTGCCGCCCGGTGTCGTCGGCTCAATCGACATCACCGTGGCTTTGGCTAGTCTTGTTCCCAACACCATTTATGTCGGTGGCGATGCTACCATCTCATCGACCGTCAGTGCGCTTTCCGGCCTCTCTGTCCACATTGATGGCGGCAGCGCCACCGTGGCTCCTGGAACACTCGCTGGAGCGCTTAGCGACCTCACTGTGTATCTCGACAACGGCGGAACTTTTGGAAACGGATCGGCGGTCGCCTCCGTGCTCGACAATACGACCATCAATTATGGGCTTGGGGGCGGGACGTTTGTCGCCAACGCGGGAGGGGCGGTTCTCGACCTGTCTTCAACGACGATCAATGGGTTCGATGCGGCGTCCGATGAGATCGAGTTTGTCGGCGTCTCTGGCACGGTGGACCACTATTCCATCACGACGGTCGGCAGCTCGCAGCAAATCGCGCTTTACAACAGCAACAACGTGGCTCTCGTTACTGCGGACGTTGCCGGCACACCATTCGCGACCGGCACCGTGTTCCAAGGCCAAAGCGGACCACTTACAGTGGATGAGAGCGGGTCTACAATCACCGTTAATGCTGCCGCCTCCGTATTCACCTGTTTTCTGGCAGGAACGCGCATCACCACCCCCACTGGAGAAGTGGAGATCGAACTTCTTCGCAGTGGTGACCTGGTGATGACACCAGACGGCCGTTCGGTGGCCGTTCGGTGGGTAGGGGCCAACAGCGTTTCTACCGCCTTTTCTGATCGAGACCAAGTTATGCCGGTACGAATCCAGAAAGGTGCGTTTTCATCGAATGTACCGGCTCGGGATCTTTTTGTTTCGCCCGACCATTCCTTCTACTTTGATGGGGGCCTGGTGCCTGCACGGTTGCTGGTGAACGGCACGACAATATGCCAGGTGGATTGCGGAAAGCGGCTCGTCTACTACCATATCGAGCTTGAGCCCCATGACCTGGTGCTCGCTGAAGGGGCGCCGACAGAGTCCTTCCTTGATCTTGGCTCACAAAGAAAAATTTCAGTCGATGGCGTGGTTCAGCTTCATCGTACTGAGGAACCCAAAAGTTGGGAGGATTCGTGTGCTCCGCTGGTGTTGACAGGCCCTGCGTTGGATCGGGTGCGTAGGCTCCTCTCAGAGCGTGCTCGAAGCATTGAGACACTCGAATCCGCGGCCTAGTTGCTCCCTATGCGGCTGCGCCACCGGGGCCTGGGGTCGGCTGGCTGCTCGTCCAGTCGGCCTCTGGGTTTGCTCTGAAGCAGATCTAGCGCGATGACCGGCTTATCGTCTGTCTCCATTGCGGAGGACATCCTCACACTGGCAAAATCTGCCTTGTTCGACCGTCACTGGTATGAGGTGTGCTACCCAGAAGCAACCTTCGAGCAGGGTGACCCACTCGTCTATTTTTGTGACCGAGGCTGGCGAAAGGGACATGCGCCCAACCCGTATTTTGACGTTTCCTTTTATTTGGAACGAAATCCGGATGTGCGTGATCTAGGTCTGAACCCGCTTGTTCATTATCTTCTCTACGGCGAAGCCGAGCATCGATGGCCAAGTCTTCACTTTGATCCGGACTGGTTTAGGGCTCGTCACAGCTTGGGTGCAAGAGATCATTGCCTATCCCATCTCATGAGCCATCTTACTATACAGGAACTCTCCCCCAATCCGGGATTCGAACCGGATTGGTACCGCCGGGCGTACGGGTCTTTTATTCAATTCGGTCTTTCCGCATTTGGGGATTATCGTCTGCGTGGGCTAGCGAATGAACGCAATCCCAGTTCTTTTTATCGCGAAATTAACAAGTCACCGTTGTTTGACGAGAAGTTTTACTGCGAAGTCAATCCTTCGGTTCTCAAGAGTGGAATGGATCCCGTCTATCACTTTTGTGCCATCGGCTGGCGTTTAGGGCTTCAGCCAAGCCCCGAGTTCAAACTGACCTGGCATCAGGAATGGGATGCCGACGGGCGCGCGACTAGCATGGACCGGCTAATCCGCTACCTCAAATTGGGCGCTACAGAGGTAGGCCTGCCCAGGGCGCCGCCGTCCGAGACGATCGCCTCTCCGTCCCCGGCTTTGCGTCTTTCGGCGGCTGAGAAAGAAAGGCTCGCGATTCGACAATCGGGTTTGTTCGACGCGAACTATTATCTAGCGAATTCGCCGGATGTCCGTTCCGTCGGCATCGACGCAATCGATCACTTCTGTCGTTTTGGCTGGCGAGAGGGACGAAGACCAAACCCTTATTTTGACCCTATTTGGTATGATGAGTACTACCTCGGTGCGAAGCGGGAACAGAATCCTCTGTCGCATTACATCAGCGAGGGTGAGCGAGAAGGGTTTAACCCTATCATCTATTTCGAACCCAAGTGGTATCAGGAGAAGTATAACCTCACGAGTAAATGCTCTCCGCTTCTACATTTCCTCAAACATCGTCGCACACAGGCTTTTAGCCCGACGAGATTTTTCGATGTGGAGTTTTACATGCGGCGGCACGGCGATGCCATAGGAGCAAACCGTGATCCTTTTGCGCATTTCCTCCGGGCGGCTGTCACTCAGGATATAGACCCTAGCCCGGAGTTTGAGACACAAAAGTATCGTTTTGAGCATTTGGGTCAAATCTTGCCACCTAGACCAGTGATGGCTGGTGGAGAGGTGCATCAGCGCATGAAAAGGGAGATGTTAAACCCCCTCGTTCATTTTCTTTTGGGCTTGGCGGGCAGGCGCCTAACGGTTCCCGCATCCGAATCAAGTAAGCCGCCGCGTGCTGAAGGCGACTTTTGGGGAGATCATCATTGTTCATGATCCCGTATTCCGCATTGCTGGCTATGCTCCCCCAGGTGGAAAATGGCCGCCTCTCGATTCCTGTCAGCCTGCTCCAATTTCTTCTTTCGATAGCGGCATCATGTACAGATTTTGACGAAGAAGAATATCTTCGTCGAAATCCCGATGTTGCAGTCGCTGTGCGCCAGGGGAAAGTTGCCAGCGGTCGTGATCATTTTTTGCGGAGCGGCTATTTTGAAGGCCGTGCGGGAGTCAGTGAGGTTTCTGAGACGTGGTATTTCAGGAATAATCCCGATGTAGCAAGAGCTGTAAAGGCAGGAGAATGGGAGTCCGCGGCTGAGCATTATACGCTTCGAGGAGTGTTTGAGTGGCGCGCCCCAAGCGGCGCGGTCGCGGACGATGTCGCACGATGGAGAGCTGCCGTCGGTGGTGCATCGCCAGCGGTTGTAACGACAAGTGCCAAGGATCGCCCAACGACTGCTCCATAAAGGAGAACGTTTGCTAATGAATTCCTTAGAGATAACGCCCGCCGGGCTGCCTGAACTTCTCGGGGATTCGGAGCGTTCAGCGGCGCAAATTGACTTTGTGGAGGATGTCTCTCCGGGCGGGCGTTACAGTCGACGTTCGCCTGTTGCTATGGATGTCACCGAACTTGAACCAGATCAGCAAGATCTTCTAGCATCATATCTAGCCCACGAAATCCAAGAATACGGGCCGTTGAGGCATGTGGTCTTACGTGACGCCATTGTCACTGGGCAAGGCTCGGTAGTCACAGCAAATCATCGTCTTGTTCGAGAGAGTGCTGCGGAGTTCCTTGCGCATGGGGTGACTCCAACGAACTTTCAGAGCACCGGTGAGGCCCGCCTCTCAATAAACCTGGAGGGCGTGCGTCGTATTGAGACTCCGGCCCTTCTTGTAAAGCGGCCCTGGTATCGAAACTACGGACATTGGCTTGTCGATGGTGCGGCGCTTCTTTCTCTTGCGTGGAAACTGGAGCTGCCGGCTGACTGGCAGATCGTCATAGGTGATCTCGGGCCGTGTGCGCTTCGCTCTGTCGTCCATCAGACCACTTCCGCTCTTGCGCCGGGCATAGTGATGGTGGAGCATCGAGATGATGAGATTTGGCAGTTTGATGAGCTGCACTACGTTTCGCCGCTGAGCGTGCCGCCGCTATATAAATCTCCGGAGTCGCTGAGTTACCTGCGCGCGGCCTTTCTCCACTCGCAGCTTTCCAAAATTCAGTCGCACCCGGGCTTCTTCATCACGCGTGGCGCTTCATCAGTGCGACGTCTCGTTAACGAAGACAATATAGCAAGTATTTGCGAGAGAAGCGGCTTATCCGTGCTTGCGCCCGAGAGCGTATCATTGGCGGATCAAGCGCGGCTTTTTCGTAGCGCTCGCGTGATCGTCGGAGTCAAAGGAGCGTCTTTGACCAACGCGCTTTTTTGCAAGTCGTCGGCTCGTGTAGTAGCCCTTTCCCCCGGTGATTTCCCTGATCCTTTTTTTTGGGACCTGGTAGCGCAACACGATGTCGGTTACTCGGAAATCTTCGGGTCCATCGCGCAGCGATCCTTGAGGCAAGGGAGCAACGCGTTCTCAGTCGATCCGACAAAATTTTCACGCTTGTTAGAGCTTTCGATGGCGCTCGCGTAGATCGTGTCCTGGGGCGGGGGTGTAGCTGGCGGCAGTGATCACCCAGTCGTGTGACTCTCGATAAGCCTGTTCTTGATGATCGGCCTGTTCACCCGTGCGGCAGGCGCAAGTTCGATCGGGCTCTCCTTCGTGCTGATGCTCCTCTTTGGTTGGCAGGCGGCGACGTGCATCGATGAATAGACTATGGCGGCCGCTAGTTTTGGCATCCGGATCACACTGTTCCTTGTCGGTGGCGGTGCTTATGCGAGGGATAACTTTCTCCTGCGACGCAGTCCGCGCCTGGTCGACAGGGCGTGGTTTCGGTGGACTGCCGGCAGTCTGTCGCTTCCTCTGTCCTAGCATTCCTTAAAAAAGCCGGCCTTAGGGCCGGGACGTAAGCGTTGCGGCGGGAGCACGGGGCTTGGGTTTGGCGGTGCGCGGGCGCGACAGGGTTAGGAGGAGACGATTGAACCGCACCGGGTTTCCCGGAGGCCATTTGGTTTAAGTTACGCGGCTAAGGACATGACCTCAAGGCTGGCATAGTAGCGTGCTTCGGCCTCG
>NZ_BAAFHE010000018.1:24826-46770 GCF_054665075.1 Acidisoma sp. 7E03 | reverse complement strand
TCGTCTGACACGTCAGAGGGATACGGCTTGCGAACGCTCTCCATGCCCGCAGGTATGAATCAAACCAGTGGGAAAGTACATAACACCCTCTAGATTTCGCGGGCCCCGACATTCCTAGATTTGGAGATATAGAACTCCTGGTATTTCCGACCCTCGACGATACTGAAAGAAATTTACTGACTGTTCGTTGGACCGACAATCGCTATGCGGTTGCGGTAGCCTTCGAGCCGATCCAGCTTCCGGAATTCAGCGCCTTTTGGTTTCGGCTAAGCATTATTAACGGCGGCCAAGTAATACATTCATCGCTAGCCCGGGCTGAACAAACGTCCGAAGGTCGTTTTAGGTTCGAATTTTCCTTGATCGATCAAGTCCGTGCGAGAGCTGACAGCAGCGAAATAGAAATCTTTGGCTTTAATGAAAATCTTTCGCCGGAAGGCGCGCTTTGTTGCCGATGGAAAGTGGGCTATATTCGCGAAATCTCCTCCATAATGATTGCTTTAGGAAATCGAGCGACGCCAATTCAGTTCGACTGGCTAGAAAAAACTGCTCGACCATCTTTTGCCGCTCGCGTCAATTCCGCTCTAACGATAACTCGTCAACCCTCATCTTCAAGCAGCCTCATAGGGGTTAGCCGCATAGATCCTTGGGTACGCGTAAACAGCAATCTCGAGGCACTGTTTCGGCGCCTCCATCCACAAGCGACTCAGGGACGTTTCTTTGAGCGCTGGGGAACAGGCGACGGCGAGGGGCGGTTGAGATTTGTAGAGTGGTTCAAGAAACTCTTGTTAGATCACCGCGACAGACAAGCCATTATCTTTGACCCTTATTTCGAGGACGTTGGCTTAGCACTGCTACTGTTGGGTGCACAGTTGAACTCCGATTACGTCGTCTTTCGGTCTCAGTCGAAGGCTGCTCCGAATACTGACGGCGTGCAGGAGGCCGATAACTTCCAACCCCATGATGAGACGACCCATTCCGACGGTGCAAGAAACCTCGTTGCGCTTTGTCAGGCAAATTCGGAGGCTCTAAGGCGCTTTCGGCTACGCGTCTTTGCACTGAAAGAAGGACGGCTACATGATAGATTTATTCTGTTCATGGGAGCGGATGGCTTGGCGGTCGCAGGCTATCATCTCTCCAACTCGTTTCAAAAAGCGGCAGAAAACTATCCCTTACTCGTCACACCCATCCCTTCTGATACTCTTATTGAAGTTGAGAAATACCAATACAATCTAATGCGCGCTGCTGAGGCAGCCGCAGCCGAAAAGTGTGAAGAAAATCAAACAATTCGGTGTTTGTTTGACTCAAAGCTGCTGCCCACTCGCGCTCTCCAACACGAGCCGCTTCGCTTCCTTGAAAAGGATCATGTCGGTAACGTTCTGAGCATCTTGGCCGATGCGCCTTCGCTAGCAACTCTCAGCGGGGAGCCCCTCAAAGCCCAGATGACGGAACTTGGTTTGCTAAGTGGTAACTCGCTTACCCTTCCGCCTGGTTCGGAACTTTCTGGATTGATTTTACAACATAAAAATGACTTTTCGGGCTTTGCGCCCATTTGGGATGTTGTGGCGGATATATTGGCTCACTCTACAGTCCGAGATTACGGCACCGACCTAGAAGACAATAGCAACTTTCTTAGCTTTCTTGTTCAGTTTCTACAAGGATCATTCATCCGTCCTCATGTAGTTGTAGGGCATGAGGTGATGGTAATAGATGATCAGCTTTTCGGCAAAACACTAACCGAACTCTTGCACAGCGGCTACGACACAAGCTTTATGGCTCGTGAGTTTAAATATGCCCTACTGAATTGGTCCGAGTTCTACGCAATAAAGCTCTTGTGGAGGTTCAGCCCGAGTAAGCTCACACAGTTTCTAGAGGACGAGATCGCTTCGCTTCTATCAAACCAAGTGCGCCCTGGGGTTCTTCATCTTTCAATTCTGGGTCAGTGTGTGAATGAAATTGCTCAATCCCTAGAGTTCGGTGTAACCGAATTGCAGCAACGCTGTCTTTTGTCAAGCAAAGCGGATTTGCTGCGCTGGATCGGATTGAATGCCGTTGAGAGCAAGATCGGCACGCGCGAAGGGTTCTCATTCCTAGAGGAAATGTTAGCTAACGAACCGCAGAGAGAGCGACTGCAGGTTCTGGGATGGATGACAAGCCGGGCTTCACACGATACAGAAAAGAGTGAGGTTTACGGGCGTTTGATACAAGCTCTTCACGCGAGTTTTGGTAGCAAGATAGGTCAACAAGAGCTGAAGCAGTTGGTCGACTCTCTGCGCGGGCGTTTTGGGGCGTTGTCCTGGGCCGAACCTTGGTTGTTCCGCGATATAGTAGCGCCCTTGCTGCCAGATCGCGCCAGTTGCGACGACGCATTCGATATATGGATTTCGGAAGTCATCGGATATCTCGAGAGCGCCTATGATAGCAACCAGAGTTTCAGCCGGGGACGGGAAGGACAGACAACCGCTTTTGCCGCACTCCTGCTTGCAAACGTAACACCATTGAGCCGCCAAGCTGCCACGCTAAGATTAGAGGCGGTCCTGAGAAAGCAGCGACGAGTCCTACGTCAACCACTCGCCAGCACAACAAATTGGAGTAAATGGAACAAAGCGCTTGAAAATTCTCTATGGATTCACGCTTTCACTCTATGGTCGTTGTATTACTTACATACGAACGATGACACCGACACGAATATAGAAACACTATCTGAAAGTTCCCGTGAACTGGCGTTTATTCGGCCAGAAGCAGAATGGTTGGACCGACTTTCGGGGAGTTTAGGCGAACTGCCAGCTTTCTATGCCCAAGCACTGGAGCGTTTCGAGTCGACACTCGTGAAGCGGGCCACTCTACACCCTCCTGCCCCCGTTCTTGATCCGCAGTTTTCATTCAAAGATCGCCTATCAGCTGTGCTTCGTCTATTGCCGTCGCGTCTTCGGAGCGAGAGGAGCAATGGGGTAGCTGACCAGTGGGCTGATCAACCGCTAATTCTGCGTGCTGCGAGGGCAACCGGCATTATCGGTGTCCTTGTCTGGCTGAAGAGGCTCAGGCGGCGAGTTTCGCCGTCTGCGCGAGATCGGCGTTGAGGGCGGCGAGTGCCGCGCGCTTCGCATCGAGCTCTCCCTGCAGCGGGAAGGGCCGGTCGGCGCGCTCCTCATAGCCTTGACGGCGGGTGACTGCTTCGCCGGCCTTCTGCTCCTGCTCCTTCAGGTCGAGGTCGAAGCGCTCGATCTGGTGTTCGAGCCGGCTGATGAGGCCGAGCGGGGTCAGATCCTCGGGCACCGGGATCGTCTGGTCGAAGCCGGTGCGGGCAAGGGCCAGCACGATCTCCGGCTCAGACCGCCACCCATTGCCGGCGGTGAGGATGAGCGGGAAGCCGCCGATCACCCCGATCTCGATGTCCTCCTGCGTCTTCTTCCCCGCGGCCTGACGCTGCGCGAGCCTGAGCTTGGAGAGGAGCGCGGAACCCGCGATCCGCCGGTCGGTCACGGTGCGGCCGTCGAGGGTCATCGCGAAGGCGTCTCCCTTGGTCGAGAGGCGCTCCGTGATGTCCTGGCGGATCTCGCCGGCGCGCTTGATCGCGTGGGCGTGCTCCCGCACGGCGTCCGCGATGCGGCGCCGGATGTTCAGCTGGTCGTCGAAGTGGGCGGCCGCCTGGCGCTCCAGGCGGGCAAGCTCGGCTTCCAGACCGGCCTTCTGCATGAGGCGAGAGTCGCCTGAGGCGATCGCCTTGGCGAGCGCGAACTGGTTCGCGGCCTCGCCGATATCGTCGATCGTGCGGACGCTGCGATCACCGGAGAGGGCCGCCGCCACGAAGCGCGCCTTGCGTTCGTTGTTCTGCCACATGGTGGCATCCATCGAGCCGAGGGTCGCGTAGGCGTAGATCTCGATCTCCTCGTATTGGTTGCCCTGCCGCTCGATGCGGCCCTCGCGCTGCTCGATGTCGGAGGGCAGCCAGGGCACATCGAGATGGTGCTCGGCTTTGAGGCGACGCTGGACGTTCGCCCCCGTCCCCATCTTCTGGGTCGAGCCCAGGATGAGGCGGATGCGGCCCGCGTTGAACTCGGTGAACAGGCGCTGCTTGTCGGCCGTGCGCTTGTAGTCCTGGACGATCGCGATCTGGGCGGCCGGGATGCCGAGGCGGACCAGTTCATTCTTGATCCAGCGATAGGCGGAGAAGCCGCGGGTTCCCTCTGCGGCAAGCGTCCCGAGATCGCTGAAGATGATCTGGCCGCCGCCCGGCGTCGGATCGGGCGTGCCATCGGGCTTGCGGAAGCGGTCTTCCGCCGTCCGGAGGCAGATGTCGTGGACATTGGCGATCAGCTTGTTGAGCTTGTTGTCCGGCTCATTGTCGTTCAGAGGGTCGACCAGGCGCATGTCGATGGCGGCGTGGCGGCCGTCGGTGATGACCTTCAGCAGGATGTCGTCGCCCTTCTGGACCTTCCCCTTCCGGCTTTCGATCTCGGAGATCCGTTCGGCGAGCCGGTCCTGGTAGTCGCGGAAGGCTTCGCTGGCCTCGGCCGTGACGAGCTGGCGCTGGCCCCCACGGATGCGCGGCAGCCGGAGATACTGCCGCAGGTCATCCTTCAGCACGATGTCGGCGCAAGCCCGGAACATATCGATCAGCTCGGGCACGTTGACGAACTGGGCAAAGCGCTCGACCGGCTTGTAGGTGCCGGAGGGCTGTAATTCGAGCTCGGTGCGCGTGTCACCGAAGGCGGCGGCCCAGGCGTCGAACTCGTGGACGCCCCGCTCGCGGAGCGCCTCCTCGTTCTGGAACCGGAGAAGCGTGAAGAGCTCGCCAAGCGTGTTGGTGACCGGGGTCCCCGAGGCCTGGATCAGCGCCCGGCGCGGGTTCTTCCTGTCGATGAAGCGCGCCTTGACGTAGAGGTCCCAGGCGCGCTGCGAGCCGTCGGGATCGATACCCTTGAGGTTCGCGCGGTTGGTCGCGAAGGACAGCTTGCGGAACTCCTGCGCCTCATCAACGATCACCTGGTCGACACCGATTTCTTCGATCGTCACCATGTCATCGCGGCGATCCTTGATGGCTTCGAGCCGTTCGGAAAGCTTCTCGCGCATCGCCTCGACGCGCTTGCGGGTCACGCGATCCTCGGCATCGAGGCGGGTCTTCACCGCCTCATAGGTATCGATCTGATCCGAGATCAGCTGCCGCTCGAACTCAGCCGGCACGGCGATGAACTTGAAGGCGCTATGGGTGATGATGATGGCGTCCCAGCCTGCCGTGGCGGCCCGGGCCAGGAAGCGGGCGCGCTTCTGCTTGGCGAAGTTGGTCTCGTCCGCGACGAGGAGGCGGGCAGTCGGGTAGAGCTGCAGGAACTCGCGCGCGGCCTGTGCGAGGCAGTGGCCCGGCACGACGAGCATCGCCTTGGTGATGAGCCCCAGGCGCCGCTGCTCCATGATGGCCGCCGCCATGGAGAAGGTTTTCCCGGCGCCGACGGCATGCGCGATGTAGGTGCTGCCGGCGGCGATGACCCGCCAGATGACCCGCTTCTGGTGCCCGTAGAGGCGGACCGTCGTGCTGGCGCCCGGCAGGGTCAGGTGGTCGCCGTTGAAGTGGCGCGGCACCAGGTTGTTGAAGCGGTCATTGTAGAGCCGGGACAGGCGGTCGGCGCGGGCGGGATCGGTCCAGATCCAGCGCGAGAAGGCCTCGCGGATCTTGGCGAGCTTCTCCTTGGCAGCTTCGGTCGCTTCCTCGTCCAGGAAGCGCCGTTCGCGGCCGTCGACGATCTCGGTGTCCCAGATCTGCGGCGTCGCGCTGTTGAGCGCGTCATGCAGCAGCGCACCGGCATGCCGCTTCGGCGTGCCCCATTCGGAGGTGCCGGCGGCCGTTCCCACGAAGTTCCGGACATCCATCGACCAGGAGGCAATTTCGGGCGTGTGGAAGACGCGCGTCTTGGTGCCCATCACCTCCAGGGTGAAGGCTTCGATGTCTGATGCGGGGATCCAGGGCGCGCCGAGGCGGGCGATGATCCCGGAGGGCGGAATGTCCTGCGGCTGCGCCTCGCGCAGCGCCTCGACGTTGCGGAGGAACCGCGGGTCGAGCCGCGCCGCGTCCTCGGCGGCGGCGAACTTGGTGCGCACCGGACCCGAGAGATAGGCGTCGGCGGTCTCCCAGACCTCGGTGACAGGGTTGAGGAAGATCGTCGTGCCGAGCTGCGCGACCGCCTCCTCAGGCGCGCAGTCCAGAAGCTCGGCAAGGCGGTCCAGGTCGACGTGGCCGACCTCGTTGAGGGTGACGGCGAGGGCGTCGGCCGCCGAGGTGATGATGGGCGTCACCGGCGGCGCGATGACGCGCTGGTCGAAGATCGGCCCCCGCCGGGCGATGCCGGTCTCCAGGTCGTAGTCCTCAATGCTGGCGACCAGCCAGCAATCGGGATCGTCCTGGAAATGCGCGATGTTGGGGCGGCGGTGGATCTCCCGTTCCTCGCCCGTCTCGGCATCCTTCGTCGTGACGACGACGGTGTGGTTGAGGGGGCCGTGGTAGCGGATGAAGTTCGAATAGGCTTTCCGCAGCTGGACCTGCGCCTGCTGCCAGGGGCGGCCGGCGGCTTGGGCGCGGAGGACGTCGCGCACCGCCTCCCGGATCGGGATGAAGGCCTGGATCACCTTGGCGGCCCGCATCGTGATGCCGGAGCCACTCTTGCCGGAGCGGATTTCGACGGGGGTGAGCCTGCCGTCGATGATCTGGCAGAGCCGCCCGGCCTTGCCGGTGACGTAGCTGCCTTCCTTGATCGTCGCCCCTTCCGCGGCCGTGCCGACGCGTGGGAGGCTGTCGTCCTCCTCCTCCACGGCCTCCTCTTGGCCGACCGGGCGGTCGGGCACGACATTGGCAGGCAGCCGCGCCAGGGCCTCATCGAGACGCTCTTCGATCGGCGCGGCCCCAGCATCCCGGCGGCAGGTATAGGCGAGACCCGGGCTGTATGGGCCGCGGCCAAGTTCGTGGCGGCCGAGCACCATTTCGGGATGCACCACGAAGTATTCGTTGATCTCGACCGTGGCGGACCGCGGTTCGTCCTCGGTGGACTCTGCTGACGCCACACCCCCTTCGAGCGTGATCTCTTGCAGCGCCTGCCAGGCCGGCCCAGCCGGTGCCTGTCCCTCCGGACGGCGCTGGAAGACCAGGATGTCGATGACGACCTGGGTGCCGGCCGTCGCGGCCATGCTGCCTTCAGGCAGGCGCACGGCGCCGAGGAGATCGGCCATGCTGGCGATATGTGCGCGGGCGCTGTCGTTCGCCTTGTCCATCGTGCCGGTGCTGGTCACAAAGATCCCGATGCCGCCCGGCCGAAGCCGGCCGATCGAGCGGGCGATGAAGTAGTCGTGCAGCCGAAGGCCGAGCGAGGCGGTGGTCGGATCGCCGCGCACGACGCGATCGGCGAAGGGCGGATTGCCGATCGCGAGATCGAAGCCGCCGCCGAGCCGGCAGCGCGTGTAGTCCTCGCAGAGGATGCGGGCTTCCGGGTGGACGAGGCGGGCGATGCGCGCCGTGACCGGATCGTATTCGATTCCGGTGAGCTGCGTCGTCTCGCGCAGCCCCTCCGGCATCAGCGCTAAGAAGAGGCCGGTGCCCATGCCGGGCTCAAGGACGCGGCCGCCGGCGAAGCCGAGGTGGCGCGCAGCCCGCCAGAGGGCACGGATGACCAGCTCCGGGGTGTAATGCGCATATTGGGTGGCACGCTGCAGGGCCGCGTATTCCGCCGGCGTGGTGGCCTCCACCAGGCTCTCACCGATCTCCTGCCAGCCGTCCCTGAAGCCGTCCGCGCCGGGCAGCGGGAAGCAGTTCTGCGCAAGCTCGCTCGAGCCGAAGGCGACGTAGCGTAGCAGCCGGCCCTGCTCTTCCGCGGTCGGCGCGCGGCCGCTTTCCTCGATCTTCTTGGAGAGCGCGATGGCAGCGACGTTGTCCCGGGCGCGCTCGCGCCAACCGCGCGCGAGCGCGCGATCGCCATCGAGGACGTAGTTGCGGCCGCGCGCCGCCGTCCTGGCCGGCGCCGGGCGATCGTCGTCGTCACTGTCATCCGGCTCGGCCGAGACGATGGCCGGCATGAAGCTGGGGGATGCGCTGGGGATCTCGACGGTCCAGCCAATCGCGGTGCTGTCGAAGAGACCGAGCGTGAATTGCGCGGCGTCGGGCATGATGAGCCTCCGGGCATGGACGCGCGCCCGCGCGCGCGATGCGCGGACGGCGGGCGGGCATCGGGTGTGATGGGGTGTTCGGGGCGTCTCAGCGCCCCGTGCTTGGCGTGCGGGCCTAGTATTCGCTCGGGAGGAGCAGCGTCCCGTCGATCAGGTAGAGTTGAACTTCATCCAGCGGGAAATCCGTCCAGGGGATCGCCTGGCGCGTGAGCTCCCGGCCGTTGCCGTCCTCGGCAATCGCGACCGCGCTGCGGTCGTCGTTGACCAGGAGCTTCCAGGTGATGAAGCCTTCGCCCCTGAGCGCGCTCTCCGCGCACCAGGAGGCCACGAGGTCGATCAGCCAGTAGGCCGATCCATGCTCCGCGAGAAAGCGGACGCCTTCGGTGTAGATGAGCCTCTGGCTCCAATGCTTGAACCAGCGCTCGGTCCCCGTGTGCATCGCGAGGCCCGCCTGCAGGTCAGCCGGGGAGAGTTTGGTCGCCTGTGTGTCCATCTGCGCTTTCCCTTTCAGATCTTCTCTGTCGAAGACCCTCCCCGCGCGCCGCTGACGCGGTGACCGGGGCAAGGGCGCAGCCGGCGAAGCCGGGCCGTTGCGCCATACTTCGGCGCAACGGACCCTTGCGGCGGGCATCGTGGCAGTGGCAGCGCCTCTCCTTGCCTTTCATCTCCCCTTCTTCTGAACGGATGATGCTTGGGGAATGCGCTGCGGATTAAGCGACCATCGCCTCGGGGATTTCCCAGGAAACGGCTTCTCGTGGAATGTAGGCGACCGCAGCACCGATCTCCTTCGACCACGGCAGGGCCGCGATGCCGTCGGGGACATGAAGCACTTCATGTGAGACCCGATAATCGAACTGTTCGAGTGCGCGACGGTTCTTGCAGGCGCTGCGATCGAGCCGCACGATCGTCCCCTCGGGCGGCCATGGTGCAGTCTCGATCGCCTCACGCAGGAGCGGGATTGCGCGACGACAATAGCCGGGGGTCTCGATCTCCTGATCGCTCATCGCGGAGATTCGCTGCCCGATGATGCTGTATGGCCAGCCTTCATTGGCCCAACGGCCATCCGCACCTTGAACAAGCCGATCGTGCTCGTTGATCCTGATCGCTTGGAGCGGGGGTGCGATCTTTGCCGGGGCTGCTTCCGGCGCGAAGCCCAGGCTGCAATCCCGCTCGGGATCATGGGGCCGATCATGACCCTTCAGGATGCGCCAAGCCGGCAAGGTCAGCCGCCCTGCTCGCTCGTTGCCAAAGAGAGCGAGGAGAACATCGGCATGGGCATGCAGCGAAAGTTCGGCGACCCCCCCGGAGCGGATGGTCTGCGCGAAGTCCTCCCGGCCCTGCTCCTCGATCCCGGCAAGCAGCGCCTCGTTGTCGGGGGGCAGCGGCGCGGACGAGGAATCGCTCGCATAGAGGCGGATCGGGCGGTCGGGCAAGATGACGGGATTGGCCAACTCCCGCAGCCAGGCCGCGATATAGTTCTCCGGCTTGATGGTGCCGTCGCGACCACGGAGCATCCCGCCCTCACAAGAGCTTGCCCAGCCGAAGATCTGGCGCACTGCTGCATGAGCCGTGCCGATGAAGCCGCATTGCCATTCCGGGATACGCGGCGAGACGTTGGTCTCGTGGACGCGCTCGAAAAGGACGAAGCAAGTGCGGCCCTGGGTCATGCGGAAGGCAGCCGCCATCTTGCCGGTGGTGACAGTAGAACCCATGGGAGGAATCCCTTCTATTGCTGTGGGAGCTGAGAGGAGGCGAGGCTTCGCGGATCGCCGAAGCCGAGATGCTCGGACCAGGACCATCGCCGGCCGAGGCCTTGGGTCGTGGTCAGGCCGCGCGTATGGGCGCGGCGCTCCATCTCGATGGCCGCTTCGGTGAGATCGGGGTGCGTGGCCGCCAGCCACGCCACCTCATCGCGCTTCGAGGCGGGGCACATCCAGCAAGCGGATTTGACGGGGAGAGGAAGGCCTTCGCGGAGGATGACCTCCTCGCAGGCTTCGCGCGTCCAGCCCCATTCGACAAGGGGATAGCGGTAGCGATGGCCAGGCGGCCAGTTACCCAAGGCCTTAGCGAGGCGGCGGCTGTCGCGGGCGCCGGCGTCGTAGCCGATGAGCTTGGTCACGAAGGGACCATGTGGCCAGCTCTGCCGCTTGCTATCCCAGCCGAAATGTTTCTGCGTGAAACGCCATTGCGGATCCACCTTCCACTTGAGCGAGCAGCTATGGCCGCCATAGGCGAGTGACGGCAGGACGCTCTTGCGCAGACATTCGCCGTGAAGCGACGTGTCCCCCGCGCGCGGGCTATGCCGCTTGATGACCGTCACCGGCGGCATGTCATGGCGCGCAAGCCAGGACTGAATGACGGGCAGGTAGGCGGTGGTCTCGGGCTTCTCCGAGCCCGTATCAGCGAAGAGGATGAGTTGGACGCTAACGCGACGGTCTCGGAGACCGATCAGCATCGCAGTGCTGTCAACGCCCATGCCATAGGCAACAACGATCGGGTCGGCGCCAAAGGCGCGCGCGGATGCGTCGCTCCGTGCAGTCATGGCAGGCTCCTACGATAGTTGGAGAGAGGACGACCCGTGAGGGCCGCGGCCGTCAGGTGGGACCGCCGCCCCGGCCGTAGGCGCCCGCCGGCACCTGCCAGGCGCTCGGCGCGATGCGGACGGGCTGGTCCCAATCGGATGAGAGGGCGCGCCGCACGAGATCAGGTTGAGCGAGAGCGGCTTCGAAGGGCCGCCCGCGATCGGCAAGCACGCGAATGCCGAGCTGGCGTTGGATCGTGCAGCCGAAGAGATCCTCGTAGGCCGCGATCCGCTCGAACCAGGCGGGGGCGATGGCGCGCAAGGTCGCCCATTGGTCCGGGCCGCCGAAGATGCAGCCCATGCAGGAGAGCCGGGACCAGCCGAGCCGAGAGGCCGGCGCGGGCACGATGCCGTGGCGCTGCATCAGGGCCCAGGCGGCACGCTCATCGAGGTGATGCACCGGGCGCCAATGATCAACATGGCGCCGACGGCGTGAGCCGTTGCGCGTATCGGTGCGATCGGGCTCGAAGACGGCGTAGCCGGCGCGCGCCCTGCTCTCCTGGCCGCGCTCGCCCGTTACGACCAGAGTGCGGCGGTCGAGGAAACGCGCCTGGGCGCGGATCAGCGCGGCGAGGATATCGACCTTCAGGTAGGCCGAGCACCACCTGACGCGGAGGTCGGCCGACACCTGCGGGAAGCGCAGACGGGTGCCGGAAGGTCCCGCTCCCCCGACCCTGCCGAGCTTGCCCACGGGAGTTTCGAAGCAGATCGGCGCCGTGGGGCTGTTGTCGCGGAGCATCTCGCGCAGAAAGCCGCCTTCCTTCCAGGAGAGGTAGAGCGGGATGCCGAAGGTGCGGGCGATCGCGCGGCAATAGCCGTCGTGCTCGGCCAGTCCATGAAGGACGGCCCCTGGCCGTCCACGTCATGGTGATGAAGCTCAATGCGATCGAGCGGAGCGCCCGCCTCGATCAGCGAGAGAAGACAGGCGATCGAATCCTTGCCGCCAGAGAAGGCCAGGATGATCGTGTCGAAGGAAGCCAGATCGGGTGTGAAGGGTGCCAGCATCTCACGCTCCCACTTGCGAGATGCGCGTCAGCCATCGCAGCACATCGGCGACCGCGATCCAGTCCTTGCGCGAACCATCCGCATCCGTGCCCTGGAACTTCGGGTGATCGAGGTGGATGCGGAACTCGGTCACGGCCTCGTCCTTGGCGCGCAGCGCCTCTTCGGCCGAGGCCAGCCGGCCTTGCAGCGTGCGGATGTAGGTCATCGGGAACCTCCGTGGTCGGAGGGTGCTGCAAACCCGCCGCGCTCCGCGTCGGCGGGGGACGATAGCGTCTGGAACTCGGCGAGAAGGTCGCGCGCGTCCTGCCAGCAGGCAGCGTCCCAGCCGCCGGTGAAGTGGTTCCACTGCAGCAGGCTCTTGAGGACACGCAGCATCGTGGGCGCCTTGCGGATCAGCTGCGCATTGCCCTCCGTCACTGGGCAAATGGTTCCAAAATGCGTCCAGCCGGCGATGCTCGCAACACGGCCGGGGCCGGCGTTGATCTCGTAGACGTAGTATTCGGGCGTCTCGCTGCGGACGAGCGTCCAGGGTTCTGGTGCGTGCATGGCACTCCTCCATCGGACGAGGTGATCGGAAGACGTCGCGCTTGGATCAGGCCGCTTCACGGAGAGGCGGCGGGTCCTGGTCTTCGTTGGCGGTCGGAGCCTCGGTCGAAGAGGTGGAACGCTGCGCGGCATAGTCGGGGTGGAAGGCGAGAATGTAGCCCGCGATCCGCTGTGCGTCGGCAGCCGCGCGGAAGATCTCCCGCTTGTCGTCACGAAGTTTCCTGATCCAGTCGGCAATGTACGCGGCGCCGTTGGTGAAGTCGCAATCCTTGATGCCGAGTTCCGCGCAGATGAAAATCTGCGCCAGCTCAGCCCTGAGTTCCTCTTGCGAGTAAAGCTCCGAACCGAATCGACCGGAGAGATCGCGCTTGAGGCGATGCTCTGCACCGCTCCAATGGGCCAGCTCGTGCATTTGGACACTAGCAAGTGCGGCAGCCGAGCGGAATGCATGCTGCGGCGGCATCTGGATGTGATCCGTCAACGTCGAGTAGAAGGCACGGTCTCCGCCGATACGAATGACCGCGCCGCTTTCGCGCAGGATCGTCTCGGTTGCATCGGAGGCGCGCCACGGCGCTTCTTCGGCACCGGGCGGGGTGTAGTCCGGAATGCCATCGATCTCACTCGCGTGGAACAACGTGAAGGAACGCAGCAGTGGGAACCACGTGCCGCCCTTCCCACCAGGTTCCTCGCCACGATCGACCTCGATCCGCTTGTAAAAGAAACCCGTGACGCCGCGGGCGCCTTTACGCACTTGCCACTTCCGCTCCTGGGCCTGCTTGTATGTTGCCCAACGCGGATCGCTCGTCGTTAAGGCGAGCGGTGAGACGCCGAGGGTGAGCAGGTTGATCCCCCGGTACCGTGCGCCGGTGACCGCGTTCTGTGGCATGGCGGGGCCGCCCGCCTTGGCGCTGTCCCAAGGCTTGCGCCAGGGGGGCACGCCGGCTTCCAGAGCTTCGACGATCTGGTTGGTGATCTCCGCGTAATGGTCGCGGGTGGAGCGGGTCTCTCGGGGCATTGGGATGATTCCTGTGGTTGTGGATCACCCCTCCCGCGCCCCGCGGCCTGGCCGGCCGGGGCAAGGGCGCGCGAAGCGCGAGGCCGGAGGCCTTGACCCTTGCGGCGGCCGCGCCACGGCGCGGTAGCCAGCTTCTATCCTCGCTGCACGCTCTTCTCCTTCATCAGTTCCTCTTCAATGTGCCTCCTCATTCGAAAAGGCCCTGGTCAGGCATGGCGACGTGGTTCACGGAGAGGCCGACGGCAAGATTCCTGACCCAGATCGGAACAGCGGAGAGCATGAAGCTTTCGCCGGACCAGGCGAGGAGCAGGGTAGTGCCCATCGTGTCAGCGATCGCCTTGGCCGCGTCGGGCGGCACGGCATTGCCGATGCGCTCACGCCAATCGGCGTCAGAGAGGCCGTCGAGCTCCAGCTGCTCCTCAGGATCGACCAAGCTTTGGAGCGCGGCGAGTTCCAAAGTCGTGAAGGGCCGGTGCCAGGTGCCGTCCATGGCGCGAATGACCGCCACCAAGCGGCCCTGGGCCTCCGGGAGACGCGATGGGGCGGCCATTTCGTCGGGTTCCTGACCGCGCGGATCAGCGACGCTCCAGGCGCCGTTGTCGTGCTGCCCACTGCCGGAGACTGTGTTGGACGTGCCGGTCCATGGGATAACGCCGTAATGGCCGCCATTCACGAAAGCATCCCCCTTCTCGCGGCTGAGGTTCGGTCGCGGATCGGCGACCGCGAAGCGGCCGTTGCTCGGCAGGCTCTCCCCGGCAATGGTGCCGGTGGTCTCGACCCATGCGGAGACACCGAGGGCGCCGGAGCGGCGCTCCTCTGCTCTTGGGTCTGCGACGGACATCGCCCCACTCGCGACCCGGTCGGAGCCGGTGACGGTGCCAGCCGGCGCGATGAAGGGGTGGACACGGTATTTGGTCGCGTGAGCGCAGTCCGGCCATCCGGTTCTGGGATCCGCGACAGCGGTGTCGCGACTGCTCGTGATGGCGGCCGCCGGCCGCTCCCAAGCCACAACCCGGTAGACGTTGTTGAACTTCGTTGCGCCATTGTGGCGGGGGTCGGCCACGGCGTGGGGGCCGCCACCCACGAACATTTTGCCAGTGACGACCGGGGCGGGATCGGACCATGGGCGAACGCCGAGCTGGACGGATCGGCGATGGCCGCAGATCGACGGGTCGGCGACACTGAAGGCGCCCGCGGCGGGGCGGCCATTTCCCGTGACAGTTCCGAGCGGTGCGCCCCATGGCTGGACGCCAAGTGCCCCGTTACGCCAGGGGGCTTCCGGTGCGAGTCGGAAGTCCGTCAGGTAGCCGTCTTCAACCCGCAAGCGCTTCAGGGAGCGCCAATCCGATCCTGCCTCGACGAAGGCGAGGCGCACCCAGGTCTGCCATTGAAGGGACGGCACACGGTGCATCGGCCCACCGCGCGCGACGTCGCCGGCGAGCGGCATGCGGCCGAGGATGTCGCCGACACCGCGGAGCGGCCGCTTCGGCGGCTCGTAGAGGAAGGGTGGCACCTTCTGAGCGTGCCGCGCGACGAGGAGGAACCGCTTGCGTGTCTGCGCCAAAGCGCCCAGCTCGCCGCAATCATGCGTGGTCTCCGCAACGACGTATCCATAACTGCGGAGAAGGGCGACGATCTGATCGAGGAGAGGGCGCCCGCGCTGCGCGATCCGCGGCACGTTCTCGAAAAGGATGAGTTCGGGCGGATCGTCCTGGAAGGCTTCGAGCGTCAGCCATACCCCGCGCAAGGTCAGGCGATTGAGGGGCTGATACTTGGCAGTCCGGCTCAGGGCCTCGGCCAGGAGGCCCGAGAAGCCTTTGCAGGGTGCCGATAGGAAGACGATGTGGGGCCGTTCGTGACCGGCGGCACGCTGGATATCCTGCGGGGTGGCAGGGCGCCAGCCGGCGGGCGGCAGGTGGCCGTGGAAGGCGGCGTATTGGTCGGCATCGAAGAGATCGAGCACGGTGCCCCGAACGCCGGCCAACCGCTCGAAGTCCCGGATCGCCGCCGCCGATACGTCGATGCCGCCGAGGCAGCGGAACACCGCCTGCATATTGCCCACGCGAGCACTGCCGCGATTGAAGCCTCTGGCGCCGCCGCCGAGGCCGCAGAAGAGATGAAAATGGCGGATCTCACGAAGGTCCGTGGATCCGAAGTTCGTGGACGACATGGGGTTTCTCCTTGTTGGATAACCCCTTCCCCACCCCGTGCCCTGGCGGGCCGGGGCAAGGGCGCGCGAAGCGCGCGGCCGCAGGCCGTTCCCTTGCGGCGGCCAGCCAAGGCACGGTAGGCCTCAGCTTTCCCCTTCTGCCTGCTCATCCTCCCGCCCTGCTCGGTCTTCTCCATCGAGCCGAGCATTCGCCCGCAACATCCAGGGTTCAGGACGGATGCACCGGACCCAGTCCGCGAAGGACGGGATGCGCCCCAGGTCTTCACGAATGTGCTGCTCGGCGATCAGCCGCACGGGCACGGCTTTGCCGTCTGAATTCGTGATCGTCGTGCCGAAGACAGCCTCCGCGGCAAAGCATCCTTCCGCATGATGGCGAAGGGCACGGTGCCGGAAATCAGCAAGAATCATCTTGGACCCGTCGAGCCAGTCATGGACGGCTTGGTAGTCGGATGTGGTGCCGCCGAACTGCCGCGCCGAGGACACCGCATGATGGTAGCTATGAGCCATGATCGTCTCCTCAGAACTGGTGTTCCTGCCGGTTGTAGGCGATGTAGCGTTCGTTGAATTCGAGGGTGACGGCCTGGTCCGGCACCGAGAAGCGGAAGGTTCCATAGGCCCCTTCCCCATCCTCCCAATACTGATGGAGCCCGTCGAGGAGATCGGTTGCCAGCTCCTGCAGATAACCGGAGATGACGATCGCGCTCTCTTCCACGAGACCCGTAGCGAACACGACCGTTTTGATCGTGATCTCGCCGTCAGGCAGCGGGATTTCAGCATTGGCTGCATCGAATCCCACCGGCTGTTGGAAGCAGCCATCATCGCTTGACCCGTCGAAGTCGATGAGCACTGTTGCGATGCCTGCCGCGCTGAGTGAGGCGAACAAGACCTGCTTGTTGTGCGGGAGGATCTCCTGTTGCAGGCGCTCCGCCCGGTCTGACTTCTCTTGATGAGAGAGTGAAGTGTCAGTGTTCACAAGGTCATCCTTTCACGCTGCACGACGGACATAGGCGAGCCAGCCATCGATGAGCGCTGCAAGAGGCTGGGTCGGGGGCACCGAGAAGCCGCGCTCGTCGAAGGCAGATTCTTCGATGTTGTGGATTTCCGCGCCGGCGCGGCGGTACGCGGCAGCGACCGCACCGATAGGCGCGTAGGAGAGCGCGTGCCAGGGATACGGGTCCGGATCGGCGTTCACCGCGATCATCGGCCCGCTGACCGATAGCTTGATGACGAGCTCGATCGGCGCCGGCCGGCTATCAATCACCGGCGATCCGGCCGCGATACAGAGCGCCTTCACGCGATCGCAGTCATATCCGCTGAGACGGGATCCGCCACTACATAGGGTGAATCCGCCGCGGCCGATGTGGAGGTGCCCGCCAGGCACGGTCTTTGCCTGCGCGATGTAGTTGTCGTAGCTGAAGTCATCCTCGCTCATCGTTGCGCTCCGGTCGATTGGACAATTGGGACGGTGCTGCTCGCATCCGACAGAAACCCCGGAGCGGCGAGAACGACGAAGATGGCGATTGCGAACGGGACGGCGCTTGTGGCGATCCAGACTATCTCCGCGGTCTTTCTCATGGCGGCTTTCCTTCCAGGATCTTCTTGTCCGAAGACCCCTCCCGCCGGTCGCATCTGCGCGTGGCGGGGCAAGGGCTTTAGCCGGCGAAGCCGGGCGCGCGGGCGTAGCCCCGCGACCCTTGCGGCGCCAGGCGCGCATGCGGCAGAGCATTCTCTTTTGCTTTGTTTCCTCCCTTCCGGCGCCGGAGCGCAGCAGGCATCAGGGGCCGGTGCGGGCCTTGACTGCGGGCTGCGATCCGCGTCGTCACCCGGTTCTGGCCAAGGTGTTGCGAAGACCTTGGCATTTTCGCCACTCGCCATGTCGGACTTGGGCAGATCCGCCCTTTGACCAACAAGGATGATCGAATCCGTGCGCGCCATAAAATGCGGACCGTTCATGCCGATGGCCGTGATGGCTTCGGTGTGACCTGGCTCCGTGGTCGCGAGATAGCGCTCGTTCCACGGGTATTTCATGGAGTTGAGGAAGGCGATCGCCGGCGTCAGCGCCGCCACGCGATGCGGGTTGCTGATCTCGTCCAGCATGCGCCGCATCGGTCCAATGTCGCGCTCCTCGTGAGCGGCGATGCTCGCCTGGATCATCCGCTCGCGGGACACGGCCCGAAAGTCCAACTTGTGCCCGGCCTCTTCCGCGAGCTCCTGCAGGAAGATCCGCTGCGTTCGCCCGTTCCTTTCTCGGAAGGCGTGGATTCCATTGATGGTTGCAAGCACACCCGCTGCGCGCGTTACAAATTCGCGACGTGGCAGACCTCGGAGATAGCCGACGTCTCGCAGCTGCTGGCTCAGGGCTTCGAGGCCTTCCGATATCTGTGCGCCGCTTGCGAACGGCTTGCTGCCGGGGCGGAGCAGCAGTGGCTCGGTCGCGATCGAGCCATCCGACAGCTTGACGCGCTCGTCGCGCGTGTGCCCCGCCCCATTCATAGACATTCTGGAAGAGCTGACGGTGGATCGCCTTCAGATGGGCCGCGTCGAAGCTCTGCGGGATGTTCGGCGTGAGCGAATGTTCGGTCTGACGCGCGACAACCGGGCCGACTTCAGGCTTCTCAAGCTCGTCGTGAGATCGCGCACCGAGCTTGTTCTTGACTGTCTCGCCGTCGGGAAGGGTGTAGTTCGGCATGGCACTGCGTCACCGCAGGCCGTGCCGCTCTTTCATTCGCTCGAGGAGCGCCGGCATGTCGATCTCACCCTGGATAAAGCTATCGAAGATAGCTTCGCTCTCGGGGGACAGGTAGAGACCCTCGAGGCGCGCATTCGCGCGGGCGTGCGAGTCCGCCTCCCGCCGACGGTCGATTTCGGCGAGGCTGAGCTTGGAGCCGGAGCGGGTCACAAGGTCATCCATGGCTGATTTATACCTCCATCTCGTTGAAAATGCCAGTTTTGCCGGTCAAAGGAGCGCCCTCTGGGGCGCGTCGGGCGCGGCCTCGGCGCTGTCGGGCGCCGGCCCAGGGGTGGGTCCCGCGAGACGGGCCGCGAGCTCATGCCGGTCTGGACCACAGGCCCAAAGTTCGGCGCCCGGCCGCGTCAGTGGCGGCCCAAAGCCGAAGGCCGGGTAGGGGGCGCCGCAGATCGCACAGCGGCGCCTCTCATAGTCGGCAATGGTCCCTGGTGCCGCATCCTGTGTACCGGTCGACATGGTCCGGCTCACGCGAAGGACGCGGTGCGGGATCGCAGCTGCCGATCGCGATCCTGCCATCCCACGACACGGTTGGCCTCGGGGATGTCCTCGATAAAATCCGAGGGTGTCGCCGGTCCCCGACGGAAGCTCGCATGCGTGATCGTCACCCGCTTCATCCCGCGCGTGACGCCGACATAGGCGAGCCGACGCTCCTCGTTGTGGTCGCCGTAGAGGGGCGGCATGATCCCGTTCTCCCAGGCGACCAGGAAGACATGCGGGAATTCGAGCCCCTTCGCCCGGTGCAGGGTCAGGAGCTTGACCGTATTGGTTGCGTCCTCTCCTGGGGCGCCTGTGGCGAGCGCGGCATGGTCGAGGAGCTCGCGCCCGCTATGGAAGGCGCCTGCGAGTTCGATGAGTTCCTGGACGTTGTCGAGCCGGCCCTCCGTCGTCTCCGCCTGGCTGTCGCGGAGCATCTTGCGATAGCCCGAGGCGTCGAGGACGAGGGAGAGCTGGTCCGCGACCGTGGCCGCTGCCTGCCGGGCGACGTTGCGAATGGCATCTGCGAAGAGCAAGCCGGCTGCACGGGCTTTCGGGGGAAGTGGCGCCGTCTCCAGCGCCTGCAGGAGCGAGACGCGACGCCAGGCGGCCTCCTGCTCGAGGATCGTCATGGTCTTCGACCCGAAGCCGCGGGCTGGGATGTTGATGACCCGGCGGAAGCTCTCGTCGGACTGCCGGTCGTCGGGGGAGATGACGAGCCTCAGCAGGGCGAGAGAATCCTTGATCTCGGCTCTCTGGTAGAAGCCAACATCTCCGACGATGGTGTAGGGCACGCGCCCGCGCATGAGGGATTCCTCGAAGAGGCGGCTGAGCGCGTTGCTACGGTAGAGGATCGCGAAGTCGCCCCAGTCGCGGCCCTCGGCCCTTTGGCGGACGATCTCTCTCGTGATCTCCGCCGCCTCGCTTTCTGCACTGGCGAAGCGGAGCACCTCGATCGGAACGCCCAGGGGCTTTCGGGTGAAGAGGGTTTTGCCGAGCCGCTGCGAGTCGCGTCCGATGATGCTGTTGGCCGCGGCGAGAATGTGCCCCGAGCTGCGGAAGTTCTCTTCCAGACGGACCTGGGTCGCACCGGGAAAGTCTCGGGCGAAGCGACGGATGTAGGTGATGTCGGCGCCGCGCCAGCCGAAGATCGACTGGTCGTCATCGCCGACGGCGAAGATCTCGCGATGGCCGGAGCTGAGGAGCCTGAGCCAGGTGTATTGGGCCTTGTTGACGTCCTGGTATTCATCCGCCAGCACGCGGTCGAAGCGACCGGCCCATCGCTCGCGGTAGCTGCGGTCCTGCATCATGGCGCGCACCGGCCAGAGCAAGAGGTCCCCGAAGTCGGCGGAATTGGCGTCCTGCAGGACGCGCTGATATTCGGCGTAGACGCGGGCACTCGCGCGCAGGCCCTGCGCATCGACGGGCAGACCATCGCGATTGGCCGCCGCAATGGCGGCTTCGGCGGCCGCCGGCGCATCGCGGGGCAGAACGAGCTCATCCTTCCACTTCGAGATGCGGCCGCAGACCAGCTTCAACGCGTCCCGCGCGCCGGCGCCTTCGTCCTCGCCCGCGGTCAGGTTCATCGCCTTCATGACCCGCTTCACCACGCGGCGGCTGTCGTCGGCGTCATAGATGTCGAAGCCCGGGCGGAGATCGGCAACCTCCGGTTCGATCCGCAGCTGCCGCGCGCCGAGGCCGTGGAAGGTCCCGGCCCAGCTTGGCGCCATGGATTCACCGAGCGCTGCCTTGATCCGCCCGGTCATCTCGGCCGCAGCCTTGTTCGTGAAGGTCACGGCGAGGATGCGCGCCGGGTTGATCCGATGGGTTGCGATGCGATCGGCGACGGCGGCGGTCAGCGTCTTGGTCTTGCCGGTGCCAGCACCTGCAATCACCAGGGTCGGGCCAGTTTGCAAGGCGGCCGCGCGCTGTTGCGGCGTGAGGTCATCGAGGATGCGCGTCATCAGGCATACTCCCGTTCCGTCGCGAGCACGACGGTTGCCGTGTCATCGGGGGTCAGCAGGGAGAGCGCTTCGAGGAAGCGCTCGGCCGCGTAGGCCACGGGCCATGGCTCCCAGGGAGCAAAGCGGGCCATCGGGGAGAGCGGATCGTCGTCGAGGGGCGCGGCCATTATCTCAAGATCCTGGCAGATCGCATCCAGTGACCAGCCGACGCAGTGCAAAGCCTCCGAGGCCGCCGCCAGATGATCCGCGGCCTTGTGCGCCCGATGCGATGCATCGTCCCAGGCCGGCAGTGCATAACGCCTGTCCACGGCCTGCTGATGCAGGGCGACCAGGTCGTGGTAGCCCGCGCCCAGGTGCGGCTTGAGCGGCGTGATCGGGTCGTATCCGCCGAGCAGGGCTTCGGTCGCATCATGCAGCAACTCGCGCCGGGCCTCCGCGCGCGTCAGCCGGCGTCCGGCGGATCGACGCCGCAGGGCCAGCACCGTCAGGCTGTGCTGCGCGACGGAGAGCGGGTGATCCCAGGCCGAGTAGCCGGCCCATCGATAGGTACGGGAGAGCCCAATGGCGAGATCGCGCTCGGTCCAGGCGCACGGATCGGGCGCCAGGTGATTGAGGCGCTGGCCTGACGGGAGCAGCACCCAGGCGCGGGTCGGCTTCATGACCCCCTCCCCTGCTGCACCTCGTTCCAGTCGAGCCCTTCGGGCGGCCGCAGCCGCCGGAAGGCAACCCCTGCGTCGCGCGCGATGTCTGCATGGCGCTCGGCATAACGGTCGCCCGCGCGATTGGCGTCGGCGGCACTCTCGACGACGGTGCCGGGACGTGCGGCGAGTTCCACGCACAGCGCCTGCAGGGCCGTCAGCGTCCCCGGCCCCATTCCGCCGCCAGTCGCGACATAGAGGCTATCCGTTCGCAACCCTTCGATGGCAGCGAGGCTCAAGGCGTCGATCGGTGCCTCGGCGATGACCAGGCGCCGCACCTCCGCGGGGCCCGGGTGAAACCGGAAGAGCGACTTGTGCCCGCCCTTCAGGGAGCCCTTGAAGCTCGGACCGCGGATCTCGACGTGGGCGACCTCCCCCTGGACACCATGCGCGAACCACGCACTGCCATAGGTCCCGTCCCGGATGATATCCTGCTTGGCGGCGAGCGAGAGCACTGCGCTCGGCAGCGCGCGCTTCTCCAACAGGTAGTTCCAAGCAGCGCATCCTGGGCTGAGGCGCGGTCGCGCTCTCCAACGCTCGGCAACGGGCCGCGTATCGCCCTGCCCTCCCCGTCGCCGCTCCGACGGCGTGTAGCGG
>NZ_BAAFHE010000018.1:17774-24816 GCF_054665075.1 Acidisoma sp. 7E03 | reverse complement strand
TGGCGCTCGATTTCGTCGTGGACTGCAAGCCTGGCTGCTACACCATGATCGGCACGGAACTCGACGAGACGGGGATGATCAAGAACGGCGTGCGTGAGGATTGGGCGCCGGGGGCGAGCTTCGTGACGCCACCCGGCTACTGGCATTCCCACCACAATGAATCGGGCGCGGATGCGCATGTCCTGCCCATCCAGGATGCCGGGCTGCACACCTATCTGCGGACGCTGGAAATCACCTTCAGCCACCCCGACCACGACCGCACGGCGCATATCTCGCAGATGCCGTAAGCGGCGTGGCGCCGCCGGCGGGGGCGCTTCCCCCTCCGGCGGCCCCTGCCTGGCTCAGGCCGTCTGCAAGGCGAAGCCCCGGTCCCGCCCCGCAATCACGGTGCGCGGCCTCGACCAGGACCTCGCTAGAATGAACGAGTCAGGCGGAGCCGGAAGCGCGACCGGCCCTTCCACCACTTCGCCCCGGACCGCGTATCCCCCTGCCCTCCCCGTCGCCGCTCTGACGGCGTGTAGCGAGGGGTCATGCCGACGAACCGGCGGAGGACCTGACGGACATGACCGAAGTTCAGGCTCGGATCGAGATGCTGCACCAGGGTGAAGACATCCCCCTTGGCCGACGACTGAGGGTCCCACCAGCCGCGGCCATCATGCGTGACGATCAGCACCTCGCCTCCGTCACGCCGGTATTTGAGGGCACGTCGCGTGCTCTCCCGCTCGTCCAGCCGCCAGGGGCGACCGAGGTTCTCCAGCACTGCCGCGCAGTTCACCTGGGCGCGGAACAGGTCGAGTTCGGTATCCGGGTTCATGGCACTGTCCTCCGATCTCAGGGGTGGTCGGTCTGTCGGTCGGGGTTCCTCCTTTCCTTCAGCTCTGCCTTTACGGAGCCCGGCGACCGTGAAGCCGGCGGGGGGCAAGGGCGCCGCCCGCGAGGGCGGCGGCCGCGCAGCGGCGTCCCTTGCGGCCCGATCGGCGCGAGCGGTAGCGGATCTGCTTTGGTTGCTGTTCTTCATCCCTCCATCGTGCCAAGGACGGTTGCGAACAGCGCGCTCTGCGAGCTGCTATTTCCGCCAACAGCAGGGTTGGCAACTTCGTCTATACGGATCGCCTCCGTCCGCAACCACGGGAAGTGATCCGGCCAGCATCGTCACGTTATGATGAGGCAGTCCCATTGCATCACCGGTCAGTGACCACGGAGCTGCTGACGGCGAATAACGTTCCGGTGCGAGCGCCTGCCGCCTGCAAGCCGTGGGTCAGCGCCTTTGGCCACGCCGGCACTACTGCGCGATGCCGGCGTGGCACAATTCGTCGGCCGTTCCGGACAGCAATCAGGCCAAGGAAATTGGATTACGCGTGATAATTCCAAGATAGTCCGGAGCGGCGTCAGTGTTTGGATAAAGCGATCATGGATTACCGAGACTAGTGACGGAGGCAGCATCAGAATGGTTTGCCTATGCCCAAGCATCGGCGCCCACGACGAAGCTCACCTACTCGGCTTCAACTAATGTGATTCTTCGAGAATTCCATCTCGCCGGCAGACGGTGGGCGTGGTTGGGAGGCCGCCCCGTCTCCGAAGAGGTAAAGCCGTACCTTTTGCATCGGTATCTAGTGACGGCTCAGTTTATCGAGCACCTCATTTATTGCCGAGATCAAAGGCTCCCGATCGGCCAAAGCTCCGCGCGGTACCGCGATTATGAGATTGCTCCCACGTTGTGGGCGCGTGCCTCTTGCAAGAAGAACACCGTCGGGAGTTCGTACGGCAACCTCTACGGGCCTGGCCTGTGTACGCACCTTCTCCTTTTTGCGTGAAGCCTGCTGCAGGCGCTTAACTACTTCCGCGGCGGGAAGCAGCGGCTGCTTCGCCCCTGCCCGCTCAGTCTGTTCGGCGGCAAGCGCGTTGGCCTCCTCCTCGATGGCGGCTTGCGATGAGGGGTGACGAAGCAGTGGCGCGATTGCAGCACCATGGCTGATTTTGATCGCGCTTAGGCTCCCAAACGCCGCTATCACAGCAGGCTTCAGGTCCGCGAGTTGGAGGTATCGACTCAGCCAGCTTTGACTGACCCCTAGACGCTCGGCCATCCGCCCCTGGTTGTCCCCATAAAATCGAGTCAGCGCCCCCGCGTAATCTCGTGCCCGCTCGATGTCCGTTAGGTCCTGACGACTACGGTTCTCGAGATCCGCAATTCGAAACGCCTCCTCATCCGTTAGTTCGCGCGGTTCCACCAGGAAGCGGAAGGCAGGATACCCGTGGGAGCGCAGCCAAGTGGCCGTCCAATGCCGGCGCGCGCCACAAATAACCTCGAACTGATGCTGCGAATCGCCCAGCACACGGCGGACGATCGCGGGGACCTCTTGACGGCCCTGGGCCTGAAAACTCTCTAGGAGATCGGCGCAACTTTCCTCATTCAGCGCGGAATAGTCGCGATTGTGAAACTCCCAAATCCGGCAGGTGGCCGGATCTACCAGCTCGTGCTCCCTTGACATCGTTTGGCCGGAGGCGAGCTCGGACAACCGGTTTCCCCGGCTCTGGAGCACGCCGGTACGAGGCGGTAGCTTCGCAGTAGCGGTTGGCAGCTGCGTCCCTTCGGCCAGTCCGGCAGCGAACCCTTTGTTTCCTAGCGCCATAAAGTCTTTCCAAATCAAAGGTTTCGGAGGATTATGCAGACCTGCAAAACCAGCTCATATTTTGCCTTCGGCACGCAACCTCTCGGCGTGGCTCGGCCAAGTAGATCGGATTTGGGTTTCTATCTCGGCGTTGACCCCATTTAGATAAGCGAGCCCACGGTTGTAGGTCTCCCGTGACGTTACTGGCGCAGCAAGCTCATAAATCGTCATCAACCGAGCGGAGGCATTGTCAATCTCCGCGCTGTCACGCAACACCGTTCGCAGCATCTTGTCGCCGAACAGGTTGCGCATCAGGCCAAGTAATTCCCTTTGCATGGATTTTCCTTCATCGGCGCGAGTAGCTGCGAAGCGTATCCACGAGAAGTCGACGGGGAAATGTCTCTCTTCAAGAATCTGCAGTGTCTCATAAAGCATGGCGAGGAAGGTTGTCGTAGAAGCGAAATCCACGACGGTTGGCGGCATAGGAACTAATAGCGCATTCGCCGCCCGCATAACGGAAAGAGACACAGTTCCAAGTGCCGGGGGCGGATCTAGGACGATTACATCGAAGTGGTCGGCGATCGAGGCAAGCCCCTCTGCCAGTCGGTTCAGCAGCTTGGGTTCCGAGCGCGATATGCGAGCTGCAAGCTCGTATTCAGCGGAATAGAGTTTCAAGTTGGCTGGAACGAGAAACAGGTTATCCCAGTGCGTCTCGCGCACGGCGTACGCAAGACTAGACATCTCCATATTGCGGAAGAAAGGATAAAGGGTGTCATCTTCATGTATGTCGAGATCAGGAACATAGCCGAACAAGGCAGTAGACGAACCCTGACTATCGCAATCGACTAAGCACACCCGATAACCTTGTATCGCCAAATACTGCGCCAGATGGGTAGAGACTGTAGATTTGCCCACACCGCCTTTGAAATTCTGCACAGCAATTACAGCAACAGGGTCGTCCGCGCTTCGCCAAGGCCGCGTACCAAACGCCTCGCGGAGTCGATTGACTTCAGCGAGTGTGTAGCCAACGCGTCGGCCGGAGCTTGTGCGTTCCACAACTGGAACTCGTCCATCCTTCTCTGCCTCGCGAATGGCCGCGGTCGTCCGACCTACCAGTTCAGCCACTTTGGTGATTGGGAAGCGCGGCGATTGACGAGCTCCAGTCTCATGCAATGCCTGGTTACGCAGCCCCTCCAGTACATTGAGGCAGCGACCGTAAACGTCCCCGACGGACCGAAGAGTCGGGGATTCTGCCCTCAGATCGCTCACGTAGGTTTCCTCAAAAAGTCTACACGGAGGCCTTGAAGTTGTAATGCTCGGGCGGTTCGGTCCAACTGCAGCTGGAACTGAGATCGAATATAATCGGCATGAAACCGGCGCTCGACCAACACCACCCACTCTCCTTCTCGCTCTTCCAGAGACGCGCGGCGGAACCAGGCGGCAAAGTCGGCGTCACCCAATATTTCTCGCAATTTCGGCAGAATCGATGGTGGTTCGAGGGATCCAGCACATAGGCTAGGCGTACTCTTATCATCTGTCGGGACGGCGCTGAGATGCGCACCCGGCATCAATTTCTTCTGCAGCGGAGCTGGAGACGGATGAAGGCGTACCATCGCCGTATCGAATTCAGCCCGTGCTTCCGGATAAACACCAGACACATGTCGCTCCCAGGCGTCTCTTATCGTCTGACGGAATTTTCGAATGTTCCGCCCATCGTTGCCGAAGTGAACGGCAAGTTGATCCCAGCTAAGGGCAACAGGACGCTTTGCACCGATGCGAGGTAGCCGGTAGGCCAGCCAAGTATAAAGGTCCAGGGCGGTCGCTGAGTCTCTTAGCTGCCGGATCGCCACCTCGTTCAGCGGTACAGCATGTTCCTGCAGGTGGTGAAAAAAGCCTTCTGTCATCAATATATCGCGTTGAAAGGTCGCGTTCGGGCCGTCGGCACCTCGGTACTCGTTGGTCAGCTTTATCTCGCGGATACCGAACTCATGTGCACCGGTATCATCGGTGTTGTCCCATCGAATCATCCACTCACAAGAAAGCAACCGGTCCATCTGGTCGCGGATCAGAGTTGCTGATCCGCGAGGACCGTAGCTGATTGTTTTGAACCCCATCCGACGCATCCAATCACTAAAATTGCGGCCTAGATGGACATGTCGGGAACCAGCGCGAACCGCTTCGGTCATAATGTGGATCAAAATCAACCTCGGGAGCGAGCCAAATGGTACCCCGAGAGACTGGAAATGCTGCTGGCCGTTGATGATATCCAGACGAGGCTTCGGGTTGATGACTAGTGTGTATTGGCCATCCTGCCGCATGATAGGAGCGAACTCGTCGGCCGGCCGGCGCACTGGCAACGACATGGCGCAAAGGGCCGAGTGGAGAAATGCCGGGCTGGGTGTTTCGTCTTGGACCGCGAGCACCCGATCAAACAAATCGGGTTGGCCGTGTTTTTGCGCTAATGTGCTTGCAGCCTCCCGACCGTGTTGCACGAGCTCGAGATGGATCTGGTGGCCAAGCGGAGAAGGGCGTGCAGCCATGGTCACTCCGAAGAATCGTGCTTGCGCGAGGGCGGCAAACCAATACCCCTCGGTGCCCCGCTTTCGCAAGGCAAACCGTATTTTGAAAAAAATCGAAAGTCTACCGATGGAAAAGGTACGGGCTCTAAGGGAATTTTCTTAGGAAAGAGTCTTAGGTATCGTACCTAACTCATCGGAAGGCCAAGAGAAACCGTACTTTCCTCATCGCGATTCGCCGAGATCAGCGAACTGGTATCATCGGCTACCGTACCTTTTTCATCGGTTCCACACCCCGGTGCGCGTGGTTAGTTCAATGGACGAAGAGGAAGCTGATCTGAGCAAATGAGGCGATCACGCCCATGGAATACAATCGCCGACAAGGCTATTTTCGCTTCCAATTCAGCAACTTAGGCGAAATTTGCAGACCTGCAAAAATGATCAAGTGGTACGGTTGGACTAGCTGAAGTTATGGGCTCACGGACGGATTCGCGAAACAGGCATTCGCATTGCTCGCGTCGCCCGTCGCTAATGTACGCACTGTGCTCAAGATCGGGCACCCCATCCGGATTGAGTGAACGATCGTGAACCAGAGGAAGAGCTACAACATCGCTTGTCCGGCGTAGACGCTGCTTTAGCCCCACATTCAGAGCTGGACCCCGTCTCGAACCGCGGCAGCTAAAGCCGGCCCGCATGCGAAGTCTGGGGCCGGCCCATGCCAGTTTTAAGGAAGTGAACGAAGCTACAGGGTTTCAAAGGACGCCAGAAGCGCGCCGCCTATGACCGCCTGGGTCGAGCCGCTCCGAGAATGGCAGGCGGCGCCGAGTGCCTTCGAGTTGGACCCGCCGGCACCTTGGCCGATATCTTCGACCAGATGCCGGTGCCTTCAGGGGGCGCAGTGTGCGAGTGGGCAGCAATCTCTGCGCCGACATTGACCTGTTCCTCGTGACGAAGAATCAGGTTCGCGCGAGGCCTAGGTCAACTAACAGGCCTGCAGCGGCTCCTGTGCGGAAGCGAAGGATCGTGATGCTAGTAGCACTTTCGGCCGCATGTTCGGAGTGCGTGAGCAACAACGCTTCTTCCTAATCGCGCGCCACCGCCGGACCTGTGGAGCCTCGAGGTCGCGTCACCCACGAATACTGCCGCGCCTCATAACGTGCCCTACGAGCGCTCGCTACAGCTCACCAGTCCGGTCGACATCGCCGACGGCATGCGCATCTGCGTCATGTGCGAAGGCGAGGCATCCGGCACTGGTGGCCAAATTGGCAATTTTCTAGTGCTGTATGCATGCGTTATCCGCGCAGGGGCGCACCGATCCTTTTCCAAGTGCAGTTCCGGCGTGCTCAGGCCGATCTAGGTGGCGAGATCGAAATGTTGGTGATGGGTGTCACGCGCGCGACGGGAAAGATTCCGGCCGGCGCGAAATCATGGGAGCAGTCCCGTCTCTGTGGCCAGGGCTTTTCCGTCCTTCGCTCTGCCACAAGAGGAGCATGTACATGCTCGGGGCTGTCGATACACTGTGGGAACTGACGAAACCTCGTGCTAATTGCTCGAGCAGGAATCGACGGTAGAGGGGCAGGACGATATTGAGTCCGAGGGCTCTTCGCTGAGGCAGAGCAGTTCCTCACCGGGAGAGCATGGCGATCGGCGTCTGCTGCATTTGCCCCTTGCTCATCTCCACGCCTGGCGGAGGGCTAAGTTTGACCTCGACATTACTAGCTAAGCAGGAAACCTCGCCAACGCATGGCGCCAGTTAGAAAGGGCGGCACGGCTCCATAAGCTCAATGCCTTTCATCATCGGAGTTTGACGGCGGCTGTCTGGTAAAATCTCGGCATCATCGCTGGTCACGGACTCCGGGAGGAAAGAGAATAGCGACCCCTGCGGATTAAGTGGATTAACAGCCAGTAAGCAGGGCT
>NZ_BAAFHE010000018.1:0-17764 GCF_054665075.1 Acidisoma sp. 7E03 | reverse complement strand
CCTTGCGGCCCGATCGGCGCGAGCGGTAGCGGATCTGCTTTGGTTGCTGTTCTTCATCCCTCCATCGTGCCAAGGACGGTTGCGAACAGCGCGCGGCTTGCGCGTGCGTCGGCGCAAGGGTGGACCAAGGGCAAGCGCTACCGTCGGGAACTTTTGTGGCTAACCGGCCGGTCGGTTGCGCCTGAACCCACGCCCGGCGAAGTCGTGGGCAACACGATCTCGGCGGCCATGGCAGCCGGCCCAGAAGCCGCCGCAACCTGGTCCAGGCTGATGGCGAACAACGATCCAGTGCGAGCGCTGGCCGTCTGCAAGCAGTCGGTCAGCACAAATGCGAATGGCAGGCGGTATTGCGCGATGTCGGTGTGGCTCGATCCGCCGTCCGTACCAGACGGCAAGTAAGCGGAGCGGGAGGCAAGGTGCAGCCCTTGCCTCCCGCTCCTGTTCAGCGCCGCCGCGGCCGGTTCACGCTCTGATCAGGGGTGAGGCTGGGTGCGTCTGACAGCGCCGTGCTCTGCGCTTTCGCGGCGGCCTTTGCCCAGTAGTCGGCGATCCGGGCATCGAGCGGCATCGCCGCCGCAAGAAGCTGGTCGATCTTCGCGATTTCCTCGGGGGTCGCGCGCCGCGCGGGCGCTCAAACCATAGCGGCAAGGGCGCGGTAGCCCTCGCGGTAGGCCTCCGCTTCCTCGGCCGTCATCGGCCGCGCACGTTCCGCTTCAATCACAGCCGCTGCTTGTGGCGGCCGAAGCCACGCACCATCCCTCAACTCGTTTTCGTAAATCATTCGTCCGCCGCGCCGATAGACCGTCAGGCGGTCCGCAAGCTTCTCCACTTCGATGCGCCCGACAGTCACTGGAAGCCCATCATAGGCCGCCTGGTGCGCGTCCGGCGTCGTCATCCTGCCCCCGCGCGTGGCCTTCTGACGTTCATACCGCTGGTAAATCCCCTGCTCACTGAGCTGGAAGCTAACGGCAAGAACCCGGGCATCGATCTCATACCCTGCCTCGCGAAAGCCGTTCATCGTGGCGGCCACCACATTGCTGTCGCGCATGGTGCCCTCGATGATGACGTTGAATCGCTGCTCCTTCGCATAGGCCATGGCCTTCTCGACCCAACGGCCAGAATCCGGCCCGGTATAGAAGGCCGCGATCTTGTCATCCTCGCGCATGAGCCGCGCATTCGCAGGATGATACTCGCGCAGGTCGTCGCCGATGATCTGCACCGCACCGCCTCGCTCCGCGAGCTGGTTTGCAGCCCAGTCCAGGGCTGCACTTTTGCCACTACCAGGCTGCCCCCCGAAGATGACGGCGACGGACGCGGGAGAAGGAGCGACACCCGCAAAAAGCCTGGGCTTTATGCGGGTCTCAAAAATCCTCTGATGATCGTCTTCGGAGAGGCGATAGGCCGCCGGATCGAGCGCCACTATTCAGCCGCAAGCATATCCTGACGACGATTCCAGGCTCGTACTTGAACTCCGTATTCGTCGGTAACACGCGCGACCTCGGCATGATCCGTCAGCCTTAACCGCGCTCGCTCTTGATGCAGGGCGGTGAATCGGGCTTCGAGACGGGCGATGATCACCTTGTCAGGCTCCGCTCTACGCTCTTCCTCCGCGATCTCACTCGTGCAGATCGACATGAGATGGCTGATCGTCTCCCGCGCAACCTCGAAGGCAACGGCTTCGTCCTGGGTCCAGAGCGGTTTCTGAGCGGAGGGGTCAGGCAATACGATCGGTTCCATGAGGTCATTATAGCACAAACGAGGGCTACCAGATGCACCAGGTAGCGACCTACGGTTTGAGGCGGCGGTCCATGGTGACGACATGGGCAGGGTTCGCGGTTGGGGACTGCTCTGCAACCCGACGCCAGTAGCTCGCGGCGTCCGTCACAAGGGATCGATGTTCCGCGATTTTAAGAAAGGCCCGTGTCGTCACGACATCGATATTCGCATCCATGGCTTGATTGGCGATGATCCTCGGCACCTTGCCGCTCTCATAGACCACGACCGCTTCCAGGTCGGCGCCCGCGACCTTCTCCGCGAGCCAGTCGACGATGGCCCGCTCGCCCGCATCCCGCGCCTTGATGGTCGGATCGGCTCGCCGCGCCACGGCGAAGAGCCGTCCGGTGATCGTCTCCTCGATGCTGATCGGAGCGTTGCTCCTTGGAAGTTGCCCGGCATCGAGCCAGTCCCGCAGGCGTTCCGCGCCGGGCTTGCCGGCGGCCGGGGGTGCGGCACCGCTTGCGACCGGAGCAGAGCGGAGGACCGAAGTCGGCGGCGATTTTGCCGCACGAGGAATGCCGCCCTTGGGCGGCAGGGGAAACTCGCTGCGGTCGAGGTTGCCGTGGCCCCGGCTACCGGCCATCGTACCTATGGAGAAGCATGATGGTGGCCCTGTGCCGGAGATCCTGCTGGCTCGGCCGAGGCCTCATAGAAGGCGCAAGTGGGCAAAGGCCACCCTCGCCACAGCCGCGAGGCCCCTCCCCGCCGAGGGCAATCCGAGTGCCCTGGCCACCATCGCACGGCCGAGAGGGTGGCGGTTAGCCTCGCAGGATCAGACTGCGGCGCAGCAAATTAGCACGATTTCGGAACGAACTCGGATCGAACCCAGATCGAACGTTCGAGCCGAACCCCGCACGTGAGGGCAGCAAAGCGTCGTACTGAGCCAAACCGCACTTGGCACCCGCCACAACGGCCGCTTAGGGCCATAGGCGGACGCCAGCGCATATTCCAGAAGCGGACATTCAGCGCCACCAAAGGCTAGCCGCCCTCCGCAGGTTTAGTCGCTTTGACCGCAAGCTTCAGCGCATGGTTTCGGACGTCCGGTGGCCAGGTGCTCATGCGGTTGTAAAATCCCTCTGTGTCGCCGGAGAAGAGTGAGCGGGTCACCTCCTCGAAGCCGGGCAGGTCGCCCGCGAGAGCCGAGAGGAAGCGATAGGCGGCCTCACGTGCAGCTCTCATCTCCATCTTCCCTCCGTCGCTCCGCCGGGCTTCGTCGACAAGGCGCCGCAAGGCCTGTGAAGCACCGCCCGGCTGAGACGCCAGCCATTCCCACTGCCGCGGAAGCAGCGTCACTTCGCGTGCAACAACGCCCAGCTTAGGCCGGCCGGGCGTCCGCGCGGGACTATCCGTGCCGCCTACGGTGCGAGCACCGGCCGGAAGGCGTCCGGCCTGCCCCTGTATCGCAAGTCTGGCTCTGAGGTCCGCTTCGGACCCGCGCAGGTCGAAATCAATGACGGCGCCCGATCCGTCGTCGAAGGTCAGGATCCGCTCGCCGACCCCAGCCGCTTGCGCCGCCCTGACCGCAAGAGCGACCGTGATGAGGGAGCCGCTCGCGAGCTGCCGCATACCCAGGAACGCCGTACAAGTTCCCGCTGAAACCTCTGTCATAGCCTCTCCTTTAGAACCCACAGGCACGGCAACCTTGGATGAAGTGTTTTACCCGGGTAATATTGCATACGTCGATTCGGTGGGGTAGAGCTCGGTTCGGGTTGATGAGGGCGAGACATGGACATCGAGGACAAAAAGGCAGCCGTCCGCGCGTATAAGGAGCGAAAGACCGAGCGCGGCATCTACGCGGTGCGTTGCGCAGCCTCGGGCGAGATCTGGGTGGGATACGCGCCCGATCTCTCCAAGATCCAGAACCGCCTCTGGTTCACGCTTCGGCAGGGCGCGAACCCGCATTCCTCGCTGCAGGGCGCCTGGAGCGCGCATGGATGCGAAGCCTTCAGCTTTGACGTTCTGGAACGGCTGGAGGAGGAGGATAACGCTCTCGTCCGTGACCGCGCAGCCAAACTGCGCCTGGCCCATTGGGTGGGCCAACTTTGCGCTTCGCCGATCTGAGCATGGTGCCGGTATCACGCTCCGTGGCGGCCAATGGCATCACCCTGGCCTATGACAGTTTTGGCGCCGAGACGGCTGAAACGATACTGTTGATTGCGGGCCTCGGCACCCAGATGATCCGCTGGACGGACACCTTCTGCACTGGGCTCTCTGCGCGAGGCTATCGGGTCGTGCGATTCGACAACCGCGACGCGGGATGCTCGACGCACTTCGCCGCGCAAGGCCCCATAAATTTCGTCGCCTTGGCCAGCGCACTCGCGGAGGGACGCCAACCAGACCTTCCCTATACGATGGAGGATATGGCGCTTGATGCCATTGGCTTGCTCGACGCCCTTTCCATCTGCCGCGCCCATGTGGTCGGTCGCTCGATGGGAGGCATGATCGCGCAAATCATGGCGTGCGAGCATCCTGCGCGGGTGCAATCGCTGATCTCGATCATGTCGAGTTCGGGCAACCCGGACCTGCCATCGAGCACGCCGGATGTGATGGCATTGTTGCTTCGCGAAGCGCCCGATCCAAGATCGGATGAAACGGGTTTCATCGAGCATGGCGTTGCCTTCGCGCAGAGGATTGCGGGAAGCGCCCACCCGCTGGACGAAGAGGCATATCGGCGGATCATCCGCACGGAGCTGCGCCGTGGCTACGTGCCGGGTGGCTTTGGGCGACAACTCGCAGCTATCGCCCTCTCCGGTGATCGACGCGATCGCCTGAGGAAAATCAGCGTCCCGGCTCTCATTGTGCATGGAACAGAGGATCCTCTGTTTCCGCTCGCATGCGGCGCTGACACTGCCGCGTCGATACCTGGCGCGGAATGGCTTCCCGTCGAAGGGATGGGGCACGATCTTCCCCCCTCCCTGTATGCGATGGTTGCAGATGGGATTGATCGAACCGTCCACCGCTCAAGCATGACTGCGTGAGGGATAGAAAAGACGTATAATCAAAGCACCTTGTCCAACGGCGCTGCCGCAACGGCAGCCTTGCTCCTTTCGACCCATGACGGTCGGCAGACCGTGTCGCCATTCGACCCGAAAGCCGAGGTTGACAATAGCTCCGCGCCCGGCCCCCCAAGCCCTTTTGAATCATTCGCCGGAAAAGGCGAAACTCCAAAGCGAGAAGGAAGCGCGACCTCAGTCGCCGTCCCCGCCTACATCTCGGGTGCGGTGGCTAGCTTACTCATCCACCTCCGACGCTTTGAGCCGCTCGCCCCAGTCCCGCATGCTCAGGAGCAGGGGTGCAAGGGACGCTCCGAGGGCGGTCAGCTCGTATTCCACCTTCGGTGGAACGTCCGGGTAGACGGTGCGCTTGACGATCCCATCAGCCTCCAGTTCGCGCAGTTGCAAGGTGATCATGCGCGGCGTTGCCGAGGGCAGGGATCGGCACAGCGCGTTGAAGCGCAACTTTCCTTCCAGAAGGTGGAATAGCAGTACCGGCTTCCAGATGCCGCCGATAACGGAAAGGGTGGCTTCCACAGCACACCCCGTCCGTTCTGCCTTCCTGCGGTTCCTGCGGCTGACACTATCATTCATGATACTACATGTGTGTTTTGTACGTACTGTGCCATGGGAAGGTAGCGCATTAAATTGTCTCCCGGAAGGGGACGGCCGATGCGACGTTGCAAGACTAGCGGGCGGGAACGTCCCGCCATCGTAATCGAGGAGGCCGAGGTTCTCCTTTTCGGGCCCGGCGAGCTACACCGGTGGAGCTTCGATCTTCGCCCTGCAAGAGGCGACGCTGACGGGGTGCGACGGCCCGATCAAGACGACAGCATTGCTCAAATGACGCATCACGCTTCGGTGTATCTACATCCGGCCCATACCCTCGCTGCGCGCCTTGGTGAGAACCGGCATCGAGCCTCAGATCGATCGCGTATTCCCCTTAGAGGAGACTGGGGTGGCTCATGTCGCCCGGCACGCCGGCAAGATCGTATCGAGATTGGCGACTGATCAATCGAGCCGCCGTCAACAAAATGGGAGAAGACTATGGTCTCGCCTTACACCATCCACGTCCCAGATGAGCGCCTCACCTCGATCCTGACAAAGGTGAAGGCATACGATTGGAGTCAGCTTCCCGACGCGGGAGGCTGGAATTCTGGCATCGGCATCGACGACCTCAAGCGGCTCGTAGCCTATTGGCGAGATAGTTACGACTGGCGCAAGGTCGAACGACACCTCAACGAGCTCCCTAATTTCACGACCGACATAGATGGGGAACGTATCCACTTCGTTCATGTACGCGCCAACGGGTCCAAGCCGCCGCTTCTGCTGCTTCACGGGTGGCCGGGCTCGTTTCTTGAGTTCGAACGGCTGCTCGAACCGCTCGCGGCTGATGGACATGATGTGATCGTGCCTTCCCTCCCGGGCTTCGCCTTCTCCAGACCGCTCACCGGCATCATTGGGCCGCGCCGCGCCGCCGACCTCATGCACGCGCTGATGACGCGGCTGTTCGGCCCGTCGCGTTACGTGGTTCAGGGTGGAGACTGGGGAGCCAACATTGCGAGCTGGATGGCCTGCGAGTATCCGGACGCTCTGCTCGGCTTCCACACCAACATGGTCAGCGTCCTTGCTGAAGACACCGCCCCAGAGACGCCCGAGGAGAAGGATCTGATCTCCCGCCGCGCGGCGATCCTCGATCTGGAGACCGGCTACAGCCGTGAGCAGGAGACCCGGCCTCAGACGCTGGGTGTGGCGATGGCAGACAGTCCCGTGGGCGCTGCCGGGTGGATCCTCGAAAAGTTCGGAGCTTGGGCGGACCTTCCGAAGCATCCGGACGGCAGCCCTGACCTGTGGAGCAGGTTCTCCGAGGAGGATCTGCTCACCAACATCATGCTCTATATCGCGCCGTCGTCGGTCGTCACTGCGACTTGGATCTACCGCGGCAAGCGGCTGGAGCGGTCGGATCGCTTTCCGTCCGGCACGCACGTGCGCACGCCGATGGGCGTCGCCGCGTTCCCCGATCCAGTATTCCTTCCCCCGCCGAGATCTCTCGTCGAGAAAACCTACAACGTCGTCCATTGGACCAATATGGCACAGGGCGGCCACTTCGCTGCCTTGGAGCAGCCGGAACTGATGCTCGACGACCTGAGAGCGTTCATCGCAACCGTATCGCGCGGGTGAACCTAACGTCGCAGCAACGGCCTGGACGTCATCGCATCGTCAAATCAGGAATGACCAAATGGACAGGGACGAGCTTCTGGAGAGATACCAGACCTACATCGATTGTCTGAACCGGCGGGACTGGTCGCGCCTGGGAGAATTTGTTTCCGAGGATGCCCGACACAACGGCGAGGCGATCGGCTTTGCAGGTTACCGGAAGATGCTCGAACGTGATGTCGCTGCTATTCCCGACCTCATATTCAACATCGACGTGCTTGTGGTCGACCCTCCCTTCCTCGGGGCGAGACTGCTCTTCGACTGCACTCCCCGAGGCGAGGTGTTCGGGCTTGCCGTCAACGGCCGACGGGTCACCTTCACCGAGAACGTCTTTTATCGGTTCGAATTCGGGACGATCGAAACTGTCTGGTCCGTGATTGATCAGGCCGCGATCCGGGCGCAGCTTCAGCAAGAGTAGCATCAAGAGGTGGACTGCGTTCGTGTACCCGCTCTTGATGGGGCACCCGAGCGTGACGAAGAATTCCCTCTCTCTGTTCAGCTTGGCGCATGCGGGCGCCTCCCTCTCGCCGCAGTCAGCCGCGCACACACTCTGATGCATCCAACCAGCGGGCTAGAATCTGCGCGCGCCGCCGCGCGCAGAACTACGATGGTGGGCTAGGGAACGAAAAAGCATCTCCACGCCGGAATGTCCGATGGGGCGCGGTCGCCCCCAATGCCACGGGTCGCCTCTCGACCCAACTCGGCTGTAGCGGCAGCCTTTAGCATTCGCCAAAAGCAGCCATTCAAGCTCTACCTTCTTTGAGGTGCACAGCCATTTGCAGTGAGGTCTCTTGTAGTCCAAGCTTCAGGTAGAAAGCGCGAGCGCTATTATTGTCCGCTTCGACGGCCAAATTTATAATATCAATATCTTCCTGCTCTGCCCATTTTCGAAATTCCAAAAACAAAGCGCGACCATAACCTTTTCTCCGATGACATACATCGATCCAAAAAGCCATTACGAAGGCCATGTTACGGAGATTCGAAATTCCCCTGGCTGAAAGATCTATTGTGGATACGGAGATCATTCCAACAACCTTGCCCTCAATCTCCAAAACAAGGGTCTTACATCCTTTTATATCTTTGAGAGCCACTTCATCGGGCGCGTCCGGGGAGAATTCTGGATATCGCGCTTTGCTCATAAGCTCCCGCATGGCACAGGCTAAGGTTGGGTTGTCCCCTTCAATTGAATCGCGAATAGTTGCATCCATAGTGTGCGGTCCGTCAGCTTGCTCCGAGAGCTTACCTCAATTCAGCCCGCCTGCTATCCCTGGACATCGCGGATCACCTCTCGACCCAACTACGCCCTTGGCGCGAGCGAGGGCGTCCGCCGAAAGCGGACATTGGGTAGGGCGCCTATATAGCGGCAGCGAGAAGAGTTCGGCCCCCGGAGACAAGGCGAGTAGCAGCGCAAAATATCGACACTCTGGTCTACGAGCAGAAGATCGCAGCAAGCTCACGGCTGCAGGTTGCAGACTACGTCTGCGGCAAAGTGGCTCTGCGCCTCCTTGAAGGAGTCAGGGCCGGACTGGCTCAGCAAATCGCCGGCACCAGGATCATCGTTTTCAGCGTCACTGCTCCCGTTAGGCATCCCGCAAAGACGATCGACATACTCGTTCATCTTCTCGCCGCTTTTGTTCACTCTCCCGATTATGAAGACAGCCTTATTCTCGATCTCGCTCAGTCAGCGTTCATTGACAAGTGCCCTCTCGATGCATCGGCGCCCCATCCAACCCGGAGCGGGCGATTGGCTGCCAAGCGGGCTATCTTCAAAGCCGCCATCTAACCGAATTGTTGAAGCGAGAGACGTGCCTCACCAGCAAGCATGTCCGTAGGCCGTGTGCATGCTACTGGTTCTCAGAGCGATGAGACCTTGTTCCGGTGGACTATCCGAAGGTCGCGTTGAAGAGCGAAAGTCCAGCCCCCTCCGCTTCGATGTCAAGACGATGTTCGCCGTAGCTCGGGCTCTCGAAAAGCGTGTAGAGCGTGGGCTCCCGTATCTCGACCGTTCGGACGGCTCTGCCATCGGCACGGATTGAGAGGGTCGCCGACGGGAGTGCGGCGGCCACGAGATGGAGCTTTCCGGCGGAGAAGCGGATGCGCAGCCCACCGCGGGACGAACGGAGCGTCAGGCTCTCCCCCTTCCGCGTCCAGGTGCCGTCCAGCTGGTAGCGATCGAGCGCAGGGCCTGCCGGCGGGAAGTGGTAGGTCGCCTCCCCCCATCTCGGGCTCTGCGCCGGGTCCTGCGGCGTCGGGTGAGCAGCGCCGAAATAGACTTCGGGTGAGCCGATGCGCGCGAGGTCCGGATCGTCGCCCGGCCCCGGCGGCGCCGCTCCGCTCAGGCCGAGCTGCGCGCGGATGGCATCCTCCAGTTCACGCGCATTGCCCTCTCCCTCGCGCAGCAGGACAATCCGGCCGGCGCGGTCCAGCAGGTAGAAGGACGGCCAGGCTTCGTTTCCCCAGGCTTGCCAGCTGCGGTACTCGTTGTCTTGCCCGACAGGAAACCGGATACCCAAAGCTGTGACGGCTGCAGCGACGTCTGGCCGCTCATGCTCGAAGCCAAATTCCGGCGTGTGGATCCCAATGACCTCAAACCCATGCGGCCCGTACTCCTCCTGCCAGCGATTGAGGTAGGGCACGGTGCGGCGGCAGTTGATGCAGGAATAGGTCCAGAACTCGACGAGCACGACGCGGCCGCGCAAGGCCGAGCGCGTGATCGGTGTCGCGGTATTGAGCCAACCGTCTATGCCAACGAAGTCGGGCGCCTGGCCGCCGCGCGGCACCGCTGCCGCGACGAGAGCAGGCAGTCCGGGCGGCACCAGGCAGCCGCCTGCCAATAAGCCCAGCAAGGCACGTCGCGACAGCATGACACCCTCCTTCGTCTTGATCGCGCCACTCAGGCGCGGGCGACATCGATGACGGCCTGGGCGAAGGCGCGCGGCGCCTCCTGCGGCAGGTTGTGGCCGACGCCGCCGGTGATCAGGCGATGCTCGTAATGGCCGCTGAAATGCCCGGCGTAGGAGGCGGGCTGAGGATGCGGCGCGCCATTGGCGTCCCCCTCCAGCGTGATCGTCGGCACGTGAATGGCCGGCGCCTGCGCCAGCCGCGCCTCCAGCGCGTCATAACGCCGCTCGCCATCGGCAAGCCCCAGCCGCCAGCGGTAGTTGTGGATGGTGATGCTGACGTGATCCGGATTGTCGAGCGCCTGCGCGCTGAGCGCGAAGGTTGCATCGTCGAAGGCCCAACGGGGTGAAGCGGTCTGCCAGATCAATTTTGCGAAGGCTTGGCGATAGGCTTCATAGCCCGCGCGGCCGCGGCTTGTTGCAAAATAAAACTGATACCACCATGCGTGTTCCGCCACGGGCGGTAGCGGCTGCCTTCCCGCTTCCTGATTGCCGATCAGATAGCCGCTGACGGCGACAAGGGCGCGGCACCGCTCCGGCCAGAGGGCCGCGAGGATGTCCGCGGTGCGCGCGCCCCAGTCGAACCCGCCGATCACCGCCTGATGGATTCCGAGCGCGTCCATCAGCGCGATGATGTCGAGCGCGAAGGCCGCTTGTTGGCCGTTGCGGACGGTGCTGAGGGACAGGAACTGGGTCGTGCCGTAGCCGCGGAGATAGGGAACGATCACGCGATAGCCGGCGGCCGCCAGGATGGGGGCGACCTCGGCATAGCTGTGGATGTCATAGGGCCAGCCGTGCAGCAGGATGACCACGGGGCGGCCGGCATCGCCGAGTTCCGCATAGCCCACCTCGAGCACCCCGGCGCGGACCGACTTGAGCGGAGCCTGGAAGGACCCTGCTTGACCGGCCGCTGCTGCGGCGGCGGCAGACCGGGGAAGCCCGAGCTGCGCGGCGACGGTCGCGGCTGCGGCGACGCCAAGGAAGCGCCGACGATCATGATTGGGGGCGGAGTCTGGCATGGGATGACCCTTCTTCATCGCGTTTCGATCGCCGGAGACTGCACTGGACGGCGGCGACGCGCTTGGAGACGGCCTGCAGATTCCCTTCAGATTTGCCTGATTTTGCCCCTGTCTCCTTCGTGGTAGCCTCCTGAAGAACAGAATGGTCTGCGCATGCTCTATCAGTTCGAAGACTTCAGCCTCGACACGGACCGTCGAGAGCTACGGCATGGCGAGGCCCTGGTGCCGGTCGAGCCTCAGGTCTTTGATATGCTCGCCTGTCTCATCGCGTTACGGGACCGGGTGGTGAGCCGGGACGATCTTTTCGCCACCGTCTGGAAGGGGCGCATCGTTTCCGAGGCGACGCTCAGCAGCAGGCTCAACGCCGCGCGCACCGCCATCGGGGACAGTGGCAGCGAGCAGAGACTAATCAAAACCCTGCCACGCAAGGGCATCCGCTTCGTGGGCAGCGTCCGAACGATGGCATCCACCCCCGCCGAGCCGCCCGCCGCCGCTCATCTAGACGCCGCCACCCTACGCCAAACGGTGCGGGCGCCCTCCATCGCCGTGCTGCCTTTCGCCAATCTGAGCGTGGATCCCGAGCAGGACTATTTCGCCGATGGGATGACGGAAGAGATCATCACCGCTTTATCCCGCAGCAGCGGTCTCTGCGTGATCGCCCGCAACTCCTCCTTCCTCTACCGAGGCAAGGCGATCGACGTCCGGCAGGTCGGCACGGAGCTCGGCGTCACCTATGTGCTCGAGGGCAGCGTGCGCCGCGGTGGCGAGAAGCTTCGCATCACCTGCCAGCTCGTCGATGCCGGCTCAGGCGCGCATCTGTGGGCGGAGCGCTTCGATGGCGACATGCGCCAGGTCTTCGCACTTCAGGAGAAAGTTGCGGAATCGGTGGCGGCTGTCATCGAGCCCACGCTGCAATTTGCCGAAATCGGCAAGCTGACGCAGAATCCGCCACCTCATCCTGATGCCTATGACTTGGTGCTGCGCGCCTATGGACAGGTGGGCGAATTCACGCCGGCCAGCATGGCGGCGGCGATCGCCACCCTTGAACAATGCTGCACGCTCGCTCCAGATCATGCGCCTGCACTGGCGGCCTTGGCCTATTGCCGGGCTCAGTGCCATTTCCAAGGCTGGATCACGCAGGATCAGGCGACCCGCGCGCGTGCCTGCACCCTGGCATGGCGCTCCGTCGAACTGTTGCCGAACGATGCGCAAGTCCTGTGGATGGCAGCCTTCGCCATTTGGAACATGGCGGGCGCGGCGCGAGAGCCCGCGCGCGAGCTGTTCCGCCGGTCGCTGCTGCTCAACCCGAATTCCGCCATGGCGCTGACGCTCGCCGGATGGATCGAGATCATGTGCGGCAACGTGCGGGAGGGACGCATGATGGTGATGCGTGCGCAAAGGCTGAACCCGCGCGACCCGCGCGGATGGTTCATGTCGGGCGCCATGGCGATCGCAGCCGTGATCGAGGAGAACTTTCCCGAGGCCTTGCTGTGGGCGGACCGCTCCCTCGCCCAGAACCGGCGCTTCGCCGTTGCTCTGCGGGTCGCGGCGGTGGCGCAGATGAAGCTCGGTCACCCGGAGCAGGCGCGGGAGATCGTGCAGACACTGCTGGCCGTGGAGCCAGGGCTCACCGTCTCTGGCTTCTTCGCCCGTATCCCGGTGCCGCATCCTGGCATGGCCGAGACTTACGCCAAAGCTCTGGCAGCCGCGGGTCTGCCCCTCTGACTTCTTCTCCATCATCGGCGATATTGGCGCGGGACGACCCTCATGCGGCATTGCGTGACCCAACCCCAACGTCCAATTTGGACCGAATCAGACAAGTCGCTCTCCCCTCGGAACTGCGAATCGCCTATCGACCCAACCTCGACAGCCGCGCTTTGAAAGGGCTTGCCTGGAAGCTGACGTTCGACGAGCGGCCCCCTTCGCAGCAAAGCGTCCGTTGTCGTCGTTACGGCGCCTCGACGCCGAGCCTGAAAGCTGACGTTCGTTCAAGCCGAGGTGAGCGGCGGCCGATGCGCGTACATAGGCCACGCCCCTCGGGGGTGCGGGTCCGGACGGTTGTGATTGCCCTTGCATTCGAACCGATCGAGATCGAAAAGTAACGATACTGGGGGGAGAGGACGATGCAGCTCGAGCGCGCGCGCATCAAGAACTTTAGATCGCTTCGAGATATCGAAGTCGGCTTCGGCGCGCATACGGCGTTCATCGGCGGCAATGGCGCGGGCAAGTCGTCGATACTGAAAGCCATCGAGAAATTTTACTCGACGTCAAAGAGCTGCGACGCCGACGACTTCTTCGGGCGCGATCAGGGTCAACCGATCGAGATAGAACTCACCTTTCACCAGCTGAGCGAGCAGGAAGCGGCTTCGTTCGAGGACCGCGTTCGCGACGGCAAGCTGGTCGTCACCCGCATCTTCGACGGTGGCGCCTCTAGCGGTCGCTATCACGGTGTCGTCCCTCAAATCCCCGACTTCGTCGCGATTCGATCGCAATCCGCGGCGGCGCCGAAACGCGCGGCCTACAATGCCCTGCGTGAAAACAATCCTCTCTACGCTAATCTGCCCAACGCCAGCAGCGCCGCCGGGGTTGACCAGGCGCTGCTGGATTGGGAGGCAGCCCATCCCGCTCAACTGGTCCTATTGCCCGATGACGGGCAGTTCTTCGGCTTTCAGAACAGCAGCCGCGGCAAGCTCCAGAGGCATACAAGCTTCGTGTTCGTCCCGGCTGTACGTGAGGCATCGGCCGATGCGGCCGACGGCAAGACGAGCGTTATCGGCAAGTTGCTCGAGTTGCTGGTACGTAGCCAGATCTTGCAGCGACCCGACGTCCAAGCTTTCAAAGCGCAGATGACGGAAGCCTATCAGGCGTTGGTGTCGGCGGAGAACATGCCCGAGCTTGGTACATTGGCGGGGACGCTCACCGCCGACCTTCGCGGCCTATACCAAGACGCGGAAGTGGCACTGAGCTGGCGGGAAATCGGAGAGATGCCGGTCCCGCTGCCGATGGCGGACGTGTTTCTCAAGGACGACGGTTTCGGCGGCCCGGTCGATAGGCAGGGTCACGGCCTGCAACGCGCCTTCATCTTCACGCTGCTCCAACATCTGGCTCGCACGGCGGTCCCGGAAGCTGACGATGCAGTTGCCGGGGATGTGGCTGGCGGCGCTCCGGGCGGTCCCGCGGTGGTCGCCCAGGCGCCAACATTGATCCTCGCGATCGAGGAGCCCGAACTCTACCAGCACCCGACCAAGCAGCGGCATTTCGCCGAGGTGCTGCGCGGGCTGAGCAGCGGCACGCTTCCGGGCGTCCAGGGGCATACCCAGATCATCTTCGGTTCGCACTCGCCGATGTTCATTTCAATGGGCAAGGCCGACGAAATTCGGCTCGCCCGCCGCTCAGCCTGTGCCGACAGCGTGTTCAAGCAGTGCAGCTTGCAGGCCCTCGATCTCGGTGTCGTGGCGAAGAAGCTCGAACGCGGCTGGGATAAGCCCGCCGGCTCGTACAGCGCGCAAACCGTGATGCCGCGGCTCCATATCCTCGGAGCCGAGCTAGCCGAGGGATTCTTCGCAAATGGCGTCATCCTAGTCGAGGGGCGTAGCGACAAAGCAGCGCTAACGGCGACCGCGCGGATGCTCGGCGTCAATTTCGAGGCGGCCGGGATCGCCATCCTTTCGGCCGAGGGCAAGGCCAACCTTGACCGTCCCTATGTCATTTTCCGTGAGCTGGGCATTCCGACCTTCCTGCTCTGGGATTGCGATCAACACTTACCTGAAGCCAAGCGCACGCCCGCAACCGATCTTGCCTTGAGCAAGCTCGCAAAGCCGGACCAAGTGTTCAATGGCGCCCCGACCGATGACCTCGTGAGCGATTGCTATGCGCATTTCGGCAAAACGCTGGAACATCGTCTCAAGGAGGATATCACCCCCGAGATTCACGCCGCGTGCCTTGCTGCTGCCTGCGAGCCCTTCGGAGTGCACCCGAGCAATGACACTCAGAAAATTCCTGAGGTTGTATATCAGACATTGCTGCGCGCGAAGGAGCACGGTCGCGAGAGCGGCATGTTGAAGAACGTGGTTCGCGCAATGTGGCGCTTTTTCCGTGACGAGGACCTCCCTAACCCGCCACAGGCGCAAGCGCCGGTCTCCGTCGCGTGAAAGTTGACAACGGCTTGAGCAAGATTGTATCCGCCCGAGTGCGCGGCGCGCACGGTCCGTGGAGCGACCTAGCGCTCCATACGATCGGTTGGCGCGCATTCCAGGATCTCTGCTCGCAGGTCTGCGAGGTCGTGCTCGGCCGTCCGGTCGAGATTTTTCGGGAAGCGCAGGATGGCGGCCAAGACGCGGTATTTCTCATACCGTCGGGATCGGATGCGCCCTCTATTGGCACAATTCAGTGCAAGCACACCTCGGAGGCGGGCAAGACGCTAAAGGCGGGCGATCTATCGGACGAGACCGAAAACGTTGAGGAACTGGTTAAGGCCGGTCTTGCCGACACCTACGCCTTCATGACCAACATGAGCGTCGATGCGCCCGTCGCCGCCGCGATGCGCGCGCGATTGCGCGCGCTCGGTGTGCGCAAAGCGCATATTTTGGGCCGCCAGTATATCGTTCGGGTCATCAGGAGCAGCGCCCGCCTGCGCGCGCTCGTGCCACAGGTCTATGGTCTTGGCGATTTGACCTCGATCATCGACGAGCGGCTCAGCGAACAGAGCCGTGCCCTCCTCGACAGCTGGATTCCGAAGATGCGGACTTACGTTCCGACCAAGGCCCATCGCGACGCCGTTAACGCGATCTCGGATCATGGTGTTGTACTCCTGCTCGGTAATCCGTCGAGCGGCAAATCGGCGATTGGCGCTATCGTTTCCACGATCGCATCGGAGAACCCGGATAACACCGTCCTTGCCCTCACGAGCCCGCGCGATTTCGAGGCGGGATGGAATCCAAACGACCCCGGGCGATTTTTCTGGATTGACGACGCCTTCGGTTCGAACGTGCTGCGCGACGATTATGTTCAGGACTGGGCCTCCGCCTTCTCGAAGTTGCGTGCGGCGATCAGTCACGGCAACCGCTTCCTGCTGACGTCGCGTAAGCACATCTATGAGGGAGCGCGGCGACGGCTCGGCCAGCGCAATCTCCCACAATTCATCAACGAAAGCGCCGTGGTCGACGTGGGCGATCTGACATTCGACGAGAAAGCCCAGATCCTCTACAACCACATCAATTTCGGCGAGCAGAGTCAAAGCTGGCGGTCCAGCGTGAAACCCCACCTTGCGGCCGTTGCCGCCGTAGAGGATTTTCTTCCCGGTATCGCGGAACGGCTCGGGGATCCGAACTTCACCAAGGGGCTGGCGCCGCGCGAATCCTCGCTTGTCCGCTTCATGGAAGAGCCGACCGAGCACCTTATCGATACCGTCAACGCTTTGGACGATCAGCTCCAGGCGGCACTCATTCTGGTTTATGTTCATCAGGCTGGTTTCGATCCCCGCGACCACGATCCTTTGGCAGCGCACGCGGTGGCGGAACTGACCGGCTATTCCATCACCAAAATCCAGGACTGCTTTGGGGAGCTGAAAGGGTCGTTCCTTAAGCTCTCCGGGCCAAGATGGACATTCGCACACCCCACGATCTCGGACGCACTGACAGAGATCATGCGGCAGAAGCCGCATATGATGGCGGCGCTAATCCGCGGCGCACCGATCGACACGATTCTCGGAAGCTTCACGTGCGAGGGATCGCCACTCATCCGGGACGCGCTGGTCATCCCGACCGCACTGGATGACGCCTTGGTCGCCCGTCTCGGCCGTACGTCCGACGAACTACAACGCAATTGGATGCTGTTCCACTTCCTATCCTATCGCGCCAGCGAGGTTGTCTTCTCCAAGGTGGTTCAGCAATATCCGGATTTGTTGCAGCGATCGTGCTGGCGGACCGATCCCGTTGGTAACGACCCGCAGCTTGCCACTTACGGTCGGGCGAATCGCCTTGGGCTCTTGCGCGAGGATCTGCGCCTTGAAGCAGCGGCCAGGCTTGAAGCGGCGGCGCAAGATGCGCTCGACGCCTCCTTCTTCGAGGAAGAGGACATGCTCGGCCTATTATCGCCATTACGCCTGGTCAGCATGGGCATGAAATTGCGGACCACGGTCTTGCCATCCCTTGAAGATCGGATCGACGCGATTGCCGCGGATGCCGATCTCGACGAAGAGCCCGATAGCCATTTCAAGAAACTGCTCGACATTCTGGACCGCGTGGAAGCGATTGGCGTCGACGCCGACGCGGCAGCTTTGATCGGCGAAGCACGCGAGCAGGTCAGGCGCTCGGTCGAGGCGATCGAAGAGCGTAAGCGCGAGCGCGATGAAGAAGACGAACGCGATACAGACTGGACCCACATCGTGACGCAAACAAAGGAAGAAGCCCCCGTGCTGTCCACGCCCGCGGCGATGCGATCGATATTCGATGACATCGACAGGTAGAGTCGATCGGTCCTAAATGTTGGTTGATGCACAGCCATCTGTGTGACTGTCCGCAATCTCCTTCCGGATATCCGAACCCGCCAAAGCACAATGGGCAAGACCGCGCAAACGTAGAGAGGCTTGTTTGTGCCGAGCGGTTCATCGTTGAAATTCGGCCTCGTGTGGTATCTCCCCGCCATCTGCCAGTCCGCAATCGGGCCCAACTTGTCGAACGGCGTATGTCCGCTTGAGCCTCGCCGAGCCGGTTAGCCGACAGGCAGTACACCCCCCGAACCAGAAGCCTTGGCCGCCGAAGAGGTCTTAGAGTCCGTTTGAGAAATGTCAGTTATGGGCGATCCGGCGCAGTAGCAGGCTGCCCATGGCGACATGGATCATGGCTTCGGACACGTCCAG
>NZ_BAAFHE010000017.1:0-53672 GCF_054665075.1 Acidisoma sp. 7E03 | reverse complement strand
CACACCATCACCCCCGCGGGGTGGAGCAGCCCGGTAGCTCGTCAGGCTCATAACCTGAAGGTCACAGGTTCAAATCCTGTCCCCGCAACCAAATCTCCGTCAGAAAGCCCGATGGCCGTCCAGGCCTCGGGCTTTTCTTATGTCTCGTGCAAAGGGGGAAGAACTTATACCAGGATAAGCTTTCGGCTTTACCCCTTTGCCCTCTGCCCGCATCTCTCCGCCCTCAAGCAAGCGGAGAGTTCCCCATGCGTATCTTTGTGACCGGCGCCACCGGATTCATCGGTTCCGCTCTCGTCCCCAACCTCATCCAGGCCGGCCATCAGGTTCTCGGCCTGTGCCGGGCGCCCGAAAAGGCGGCGGCCCTCGCGGCCCAGGGCGCCGAGGTGCTGCAAGGCTCGATGACGGATCATGCCTTGATGCGCTCGGCCGCCGCCGGCAGCGACGGCGTCATCCATCTCGCCTTCAATCATGATTTCTCGACCTTCGCCGCCAATTGCGCGGATGACGCAGAGGTCGTCACCGCGCTCGCCGATGGCCTCGCCGGCACCGGCAAGCCGCTGGTCGTGACCTCCGGCGTCGCCATCGGCCGCGCCGCCCCGGGCGCGATTCTGACCGAGGAGGCGCCCACTCAGGACGCCGAGGTCATCCCCCGCGCCGCCTCCGAACAGGCACTGTGGGCGGCGGCCGCGCGCGGTGTCAAAGCCATCGCCATGCGCCTGCCTCAGGTGCATGACAGGCGGCGCCAGGGCCTCATCACCCCCTATATCGGGATCGCGCGGGAGAAAGGGTATCTCTCCTATGTCGGCGAGGGCACCACGCGATGGGCGGCCGCCCATGTTTCGGACGTGGCCCCGCTCTACCGGCTGGCGATCGAACGCGCCGCCCCGCGTGCCGTCTACAATGCGGTGGGCGAAGAGGGTGTCTCGATCCGCGCCATCGCCGAGACGCTGAGCGCGCGCCTCGGCCTGCCGGTGAAGGCGCTGACGCCCGAGGAGGCGTCAGCCTATTTCGGCTGGATGAGCCGCTTCGCTCAGCATGACATGCCGGCCTCCAGCGCCCGCACGCAGGCAGACCTCGGCTGGACGCCGCAGGGACGGGGCCTGCTCGCCGATCTCGCGGAACTCGACCTGTCGGAGGGGTGAGCGGGAGGCCGACAGAAAGGCTGACCGGGAGGCTGGCGCGCGTCCGCGGCGATTGAAGGATGCGCGCCGCCATGTCCCTTTTCATCCCTCCGCGTCCCGCGTAAGCGGAAGGCGCCCGGATGGGTGCCGACTCCGCGCGGCTTGGGCATCGGGCCCGAGAGCGCGCGGCGGTGAGGAGGCTCTTCTCTTGCGTCGTTTCCTGCTCAGTCTCGCGGCCCTGCTGCTCGCCATTCCGGCCGCCCATGCCAATGACAAGATCACGCTGCTCCTGGATTGGTTCGTCAATCCGGACCATGCGACGATCCTCGCCGCCGAGTATTCCGGCGCCTTCGCGCGCGAAGGGCTGGACGTGAAAATCATCGCGCCCGCCGATCCCAGTCTGCCGCCGCGCCAGATCGCGGCCGGCCAGGGCGATCTCGCGCTGACCTATCAGCCGCAGCTCTATTTCATGGCCGAGCAAGGCCTGCCGGTGGTGCGCGTCGGCACGCTGATCGACAAGCCGCTGAACGTGCTCGTCGCGCTCAAAAGCAGCGGCATTCGCAGCGTGGCGGACTTCAAGGGCAAGAAGATCGGCTATTCGGTCGCGGGCCTCGACGATTCCATCATCGACACGATGCTGAGCCATGCCGGCCTCTCGCCGCGGGACGTGACGCTCGTCAACGTCAACTTCGCGCTCGTCACCGCGCTGACCTCGCATCAGGTGGATGGCGTGATCGGCGCCTATCGCAATATCGAGGTCAACGAGCTGAAGGAGATGGGCAAGGACCCGATCACCTTCTCGCCCGAGGATTACGGCGTGCCGCCGGATGACGAGTTGGTGCTGATCGCCAATAAGCGGGAGGCGCATGATCCGAAGATCGCCAAGTTCCTGAAGGCGCTGCAGGAGGGAACGGCCTATCTGCGCGCGCATCCGCAGGAGATGTGGGCGGATTTCATCAAGCAGCATCCCGACCTGAACACCACGCTGAACAAGACGGCCTGGTTCCAGACGCTGGATTACTTCGCGACGAATCCCTTCACGCTCGACCGGGCGCGCTACCTCGCCTACGAGCAGTTCATGGTGGAGCGCAAGCTGATCAAGACGAAGCCGCCGCTCGGCGCTTATGCGATCGAGCTGCAATCCCCCTGAGATGCGCGGCAGGACGAGGCGAAGATGACGGTGGACGAGAACGCCCAGGCCGTGGCGCCGGATTACGACTACGGCCTCTTCGGCCGGCTGCGGCGCGATGCGGCCGCGGCCTGGGGCGCCTATCTCGATCACCCCTTCGTCCGCGCGCTCGGCCGCGGCACGCTGCCGCAGGCAGGCTTCCAGGCCTTTCTCATCCAGGACTATCTCTATCTCATCCACTACACGCGCGCTTATGCGCTGGCCGGCTTCAAGAGCGAGACGCTGGCGGAGATCCTCGCCGCCCAGCGGACGATGACGGCGCTGCTCGAGGTCGAGATGCCGCTGCACGTGGCCTATTGTCGCGAGTGGGGGATCAGCGAGGCCGAGATGGAAGCCGCCCCGCCCGATCTGCGCATGACGGCCTATGCGACCTTCTTTCTCGAACGCGGCGCTGCCGGCGACCGGCTGGACCTCGAGGTCGCGCTGGCCCCCTGCCTCGTGGGCTATGCCGAGATCGCCGAACGCCTGCTGGCCGATCCCGCGACGGTGCTGGAGGGCAACCCGTACGCGCCCTGGATTCGCAGCTATGCCGGCGCCGAGTATCGCGCGACGGTGGCCCAGGCGATCCTTGACCTCGACGCCTATGGCCAGCGCCGAGGCGCGGAAGCGCGCTATCCCACCCTGCTCGAGACCTTTCGCACCGCAAGCCTGCTCGAAGCCCAGTTCTGGGACATCGGCTGGCCGGGTGGGGCGGTGGAATGACGCCGAGCGGCTGCCCGGGCCTCGTCATCGACGGGCTGACGCTGCGCTTCGGCGCCCGGACGATCTTCGAAAACCTGCATCTCACCATCGAAGGCGGCACCTTCGTCGCCCTCCTCGGCACCAGCGGCGTCGGCAAGACCAGCCTGCTCAAGATCCTGGCGGGCCTCGCGGTGCCGAGCGCCGGCGAGGTGCGGGCGACGGATGGGCGGCCGCTCGCCGGCCGGGTCGCCTATATGGGCCAGACCGATCTGCTCTATCCCTGGCTGACGGCGCAGCAGAACGTCATGCTCGGCAGCCGCCTGCGGGGCGAGAAGCCCGATACCGCGCGGGCGCTTCATCTGCTGGAGCGCGTCGGCCTCGGCGATCGGGCGGGGGCATTGCCCGGCGCGCTTTCGGGCGGCATGCGTCAGCGCGCGGCGATCGCCCGCACGTTGTATGAGGACCGCCCCATCGTGCTGATGGACGAGCCCTTCTCCGCGCTCGACACCGTGACGCGCGCCCGCGTGCAGGAACTGGCGGCCGAGCTGCTCGCGGGCCGTACGGTGCTGCTCATCACCCATGATCCCTTCGAGGCCTGCCGCCTCGGCCATCATCTGGTGGTGCTGTCCGGCACGCCCGCGACGCTCGGGGCTCCGATCCAGGTGCCGGGCCATCCGCCGCGGATGCCGGACGATCCGCAGCTGCTCGCGACACAGGGGCATCTCCTGCGTCAACTGGCGGAGGGTGCGGCCGCGTGATCCGCCATGTCCTCCGCCCGCTCATCACCCTCGCAGGGCTCATCCTCGCCTGGTGGGCGGTCACCGCCTTTACGCCCGTGCCGCCCTATATGCTGCCGAGCCCGGTGGCCGTAGCGCAGGCTTTGGTCGCGCAGCGCGAGACCCTGCTGGGCGCCGCCGCCACCACCTTCGCGGAAATCCTCCTCGGCCTCCTCTGCGGGACCGTGCTCGGCGCCGCTCTCGCCCTCGGCATGGTCTTCTCGCCCCTGTTGCAGCGCTGGCTATTGCCGCTGCTGCTGCTGAGCCAGGCGATCCCGGTTTTCGCCCTGGCGCCGCTTCTGGTGCTGTGGTTCGGCTTCGGCATGGCCTCGAAAGTGGTGATGGCCGTGCTCGTCATCTTCTTCCCGGTCACCGCCTCTTTCTTCGATGGGCTGCGGCGGGTGGATCGTGGCTGGCTCGATCTGGCGCGGACGATGGATGCGAGCCCTTGGGCGATGCTGCGCCACGTGCGTCTCTACGCCGCTCTCCCGGCCTTCGGCTCGGGCCTGCGCGTCGCCGCGGCGATCGCGCCGATCGGCGCCATCATCGGCGAATGGGTCGGCTCCTCCGCCGGACTCGGCTATGTGATGATAAACGCCAATGCCCGCATCCAGACGGATGTGATGTTCTCGGCGCTCACCATCCTCTCGGTGATGGCGATCCTGCTCTGGGTGCTCGTCGACCGGTTGTTGAAGCGCATCCTCTACTGGGTGCCGGAGACCACCGGCACGACATGATCGCGCTCCGTTCATCGTCACCCGCGGCTTTATGCCGCGGGCCTACCCGTTGCGGCGCCCAAACGCCGTCAGGGCGCCTGGGCGGGTAGATGCCCGGCTCAAGGCCGGGCATGACGATTTTCAGGATGGCTCCGTTCGCGTCAGGGCGGCCTAAACCGTCTCTTCCGCGGGATCGAGCAGGGAGAGTTCGTCGAGGAACTGGGTCGCGAAGCTGCCGAGGCCGCGGGCCGCCGCGGCGCGCTCCGAGGCGACGGCGAAGATCGCATGGGCGGCGGCGACGGCCGTCAGCCGGTCCTCGGCCTTCGCGAGCAGGCCGGCGACGAGGGCGCCGAGCGAGCAGCCCGCGCCGGTCACCTGGGTCAGCCGCGCATCGCCGCCGGTGATCGCGATCGTCGTGCGGCCATCGGTCACGTAGTCGGTCGGGCCGCTGACGGCGGCGATGGTGCCGCGTTCGGCCGCCACGCGCTCGAGATAGGGCAGGGCCTTGTCCGAGGTGGTGGTGGTCTCCACGCCCTGGCCGCCGCCATCGCCCCCGGCAAGGGCGATGAGTTCGGAGGCATTGCCGCGAATCGCCGTCGGCTTGAAGTCGAGCAGGCTGCGGACGACGGCATCGTATTCCGGCGCGCCGGCGCCGACCGCCACGGGATCGAGCACCCAGGGCACGTTCCCCTCATGCGCGGCACGCGCGGCGGCGCGGATGTCCTCGGGGCCGCAGCTCATCAGGCAGGCCGTGTTGATCCAGACCGCATGGGCATGGCGGCCGAAGACCGTCGGCCAGTCCATCGCCGTGCCGATGGCGGGGCCGGCGCCCATGGCGAGCAGGACATTGGCCGTGAGCCCGGCGGTGACGTAGTTGGTAAGGCCATAGCAGAAGGGTTTCGCCGCCTTCAGCCGGGCCAGTTCATGGCGAATGGCCGCATCCGTCCAGGAGAGTGTCTTCATCATGCGCTCCGCTGCTGCCGCCGCCTCGGCGGCTCTTGGCCCGTGGCGGCGATAGAGACCCGCTCCGCGCCCGATGGCAAGGCAGGCTCCGCGTGGTCTGGCGTGAGGCGGAGGCGGGGGCTATGTCGAGGCTCTTCGTGAAGGAGTTGCCGATGCGCCGCCTGTCCGCCGCCGCCGTGATGGCTGCCGCCTGCCTGACCGCTTCGCAGGCACAGGCGGCCTCGCCCTTCGACGGCACCTATCGCGGCACCACGACGCCGCAATGGGCCGGCCGTGGCTGCGGTGACGCGACCCAATCCATCACCATCGAGATCGCGGGCGGCACGGCCTGGACGCATCACCACAAGCTGACGGGCTCGGTCGATTCGGCCGGCCACCTGTCGCTCGCGGATGGAAGCGGCCGGGCGACGCTGACCGCGAGCATCCAGGGCAACCAGCTGCAGGGGACCGAGACGGTGATGGTCAGTCCTAAGAAGCTGCGTGGCTTCTATTCCGGGGATGCGGCTGACACGCAATGCACCCGCCAGGTCAGCGCCGAACGGGACTGACCGCGCGGGCGGCGGCGAGCGCGAACATCAGCAGCGCAAGCGCCGAGGCGGCGAGAACCGCGATCGCCGCGCCCTCGATCCCGTCGAGCGGCAGGCAGATGGCGAGCAGCCCGAGCAGGCCGAGGGTCGCCAGGATGCGTACCCCGAGCGCGCGGCCGGCCCGGCCCATGGCGACCAAGGCCGGCTCGAAGACCACGCTTGCGAGGTCGAGCGCGGCGGCGAGGCCGAGCAGGACGAGCAGGGGATAGACGTCGAGATAGGCGCGCCCGCCGACGAGGTGCAGCAGCGGCCGGCCGAGACAGATCAGCAGCAGGGTGATGACGGCGCCTGCCCCGGTGGCGAGGGCGGCGGCGCGCAGGATGAGGCGGCGGAAATCCCCCGCCGCGCCGCTGCCATGGGCGCGCGCGAGTTCCGAGAACATGGCGCGGGAGGCCATGTCCGAAATGCGCGCCAGCGCCTGGGTGAGCTGTGACGCCAGGCGATATTGCCCGGCCCCGGCGGCACCCGCGAAGAGGCCCACCAGCAGCACGACCGCCTGTTTCGCCCCCTGGTCCAGCGTGGTGTTCAGATTGGTCATCCAGGTGAAGTGCCAGATGCCGGCATTCTCCCGCACGGCATGTGCAAGCGTACGGGGAGAGGGCCAGGCGAGGGCGCCGGGTACGCTGCGCGCGACCGCCATCCAATAGGCGGCGGCGGTGAGGAGTTCGGCGGCCGTCCAGGCAAGCAGGAAGCGGCCGACGGTGGCGCCGGCCGCCACCGCGGCAAGCGCGCCGAGGAAGCGCGTGATCGGCGTCACCGCGTCGGCGGCCGCCCCCGTGCCGAAGCGGTCATGCAGGCGCAGGATGCCGACGGCGGTGGAGCGGGTGGTGAGCAGGATGACGAAGGAGAAGCCGAGGCCGCTGAGGGCGAGGCCCGGCGGCCAGCCGAGCCGGGGGCCCAGCAGCCCGACCGCGAGGCTCGCGACGACGCAGCCCACCAAGGCCGCGCCGAGGTCGATCGTGAGGCAGAAGGCGCCGAGCCGCGCGGCGGCGGCGCGGTCTCCCGCCTGCAGATGCGGCAGGCCATAGCGGACCACGATCTGCCAGGTCTGGAAGGTAACGAAGGCGGCCACCGCCTGCGCGCCGCCGGTCACGAGGGTGAACTCGCCGAAGCCGCGCGGGCCCAGCAGACGGGCCGCGAGCGCCAGATAGACCAGGCTGAGCACGGCGCCGACACCCTTGCCCGCCAGCAGCCAGCCCAGATTTTGGAAGATACGGCCGAGAGAGCCGCCGCCGCTTCGCGTCATCCTCGACCCGCTCTCAGCGCCGATTGCCAAGCGGCGCTGCGCATCGGTAGAGACGGGGCAGGATGAACATCGCCTTCCTCTACATCGCGGAAGCCTATCAATGCTACCACGGCGCCGCGATCGCCCATGCGCTGGCGCGGCATCCGGGGGTGACGGTCGACAGCTTTATCAACGATCCGGAGGCGGCGCGGCCGCTGGCGCGCATCGGCGACAGCCTCGGGCCACCGGCGATGACCAGTCGCCGCCTGCACCGCTCGGCGCTGACCCGCTTGCTGCAAAGCGCCCTGCGCCGCTTTGGGATGTTCAAGACGCTGGTGATGCTCGACAACCGCCGCCTGCTTGACGGGTATGACGCGATCGTCGCAGTGGAGGATACGGTATCGCTCGCACGCCGCCTCGGCATCCGGCATCCGAAACTCATCCTCTATCCGCACGGCGCGGGCGACCGGGCGCGGAGCTTTTCGCATCAGGCCAAGCCCTTCGATCTCATTCTCGTCTCGGGGCCGAAAAGTGCGCGCCGCATGATCGAGGGCGGCTTCGCGCAGCCCGATCGCTGTGTCGCGGTCGGTGCGGTCAAGCTCGAAACCTGCGCGCTCCTGCAGAGACAGGCGGCGCCGTTGTTCGCCGAGCCTCGGCCGATCGTCCTCTACGCTGCACACAAGGCGCCGAAGCTCACCTCCTGGCCGCGCTTCATCGCGCCGATGCTGGCGGATTTCGCGGCACAGAAGGAGTTCAACCTGATCGTCGCGCCGCATGTGAAGATGTTTCGCAGGCGTGAGGCGACGCTGCGTGCCGCCTGGGAGGCGCGCAGCACGCCGCAGATCCTGATCGACACAAGCTCCGACCGGCTGCTGGACATGACCTATACGGAAGCCGCCGACATCTTCGTGGGGGACGTCAGCAGCCAGGTCTATGAATTCCTCGTACGGCCGCGGCCCTGCGTCTTCCTCAACGCCCATCGCCTCGCTTGGCAGGGCGACCCTAATTTCGCGCATTGGCAGCTGGGCGACGTGGTGGAGGACCCGCGGGATCTGATGGCGGCGATCCGCGCGGCGCCGGCGCGCCATCATCTCTATCGTGCGAAGCAGGAGGAGATGGCGCGGGCCTCCCTGGGGCCGGTGGAGGGAGCCTCCGGACGCGCGGCCGCCGCGATCCTCGCCTTCATGCGGCACGGCGGTTGACGCCGTTCCACCAGGCGACGGTCTCGGCCATGCCAGTGTCGAGGTCGATCGTCGGGCGCCAGATCGCCGCTGGAATTTGCGTCTCCGGGTCGATGCGCCAATCGCGATGCAGGATTTCCCGCGCCTTGCCGAGGCCGAAGATCGCCGCATGGCCGCGCAGTTCGGCGAGACGGTCGCTGAGATAACCGGCGGCGAGGAGGGCCGCGTCCGGCACCGGTACCGGACGCGGCGCCGTGCCGAGGGCCGCACCGATGCGCGACAGCAACTCCCGCCAGCCGTAGCCATCGGTCCGGGCATCGCCCAGTTCGTAGGTCTGCTGGCGGAGGTCGCTCATCGCCAGAGCGCGGACGGCGGCCGCCGCATCGCGCACGTGGATCATGGCGATGCGCGGCTCGGGCGCGCGGATGGCGGGCGCCAGGCGGCCGGCAGCGAGCTTCAGCATCGCCAGCCCCTCGCGGTCCCAGGGGCCGTAGATGGCGGAGGGGCGTAGTACCGCCCAGGGGTGACCCGTGCCGAGAATGGCCGCCACGGCCTCTTCGCCGGCGCGCTTGCTGGCCGCATAGGCGGAAAGTTCGGGGCTGCGGGCGGCGAGCGAGGAGATGAGGAGCAGGGGCGGCGCCGCAGGTTCGGCCGCTACTGCCTCCGCAAGGTGGCGTGTGCCCTCGGCATTGATGGCGTGGAAAGCGGCAGCGTGGCGCGCCTTCACCAAACCGGCGGCATGGACGACGAGGCGCGCGCCGGAGACCAGGCGCGCCAGCGCCTCCTGATCGGCGAGGCCGCCGAGCACGAGCTGCAGCGGCAGGCCTTCGAGTTGCGGATGGAGGGGCGCCGCCCGCACCAGCAGGCGCACCTGCCAGCCCGCCTCGGTGAGCGCCACGGCGATGGCGCGGCCGAGGAAGCCGGTGCCGCCCGTCAGCGCCGCGACCGGCGTCACGCCGCGATGGCGCCTGCCGACGGCGCGAGGGAGGCGAGGTAGTTCTGCCGCGCGCGGGCGCGGCTCAGCTTGCCCGAGGAGGTATAGGGCAGGCTGCCCGGCGGCAGCAGCACCACCCGCGCATCCGCGCCGTGGTGGCTGCGCAGCGCACCGGCGATCTCGGCGGCGAGCGCTTCACCCGAGGCCGCATCCGAGACGCCGCGGGCCTCGACGGCGATGACCAGCACCTCCTGCCCATCCTCCTCGATCGAGAAGGCAGCGACGTCTCCGGTGCGGATCTGCGGCACCGTGCGCTCCACCGTCCATTCCAGATCCTGCGGCCAGATGTTGCGGCCGTTGATGATGATGAGATCCTTGGCGCGACCGGTGACCACCAGCGTCCGCCCGATGCGGTAGCCGAGGTCTCCGGTCTCCAGCCAGCTGTCGTGGGAGAGGCTTTCCCGCGTTTCCTCTGGCCGGTTCATGTAGCCCGCCATGATGCTGGGGCCGCGCACCAGGATGCGGCCCACCGCACGATCCCCAAGCGGCGTGTCGTCTGGGCCGCGCACCTGGATCTCGTGGCCGGCGAGCGGCTCGCCGCAGAGCACGAAGCGGCGGCGGCGAGCCGTCTCCCCATGGGCCGGGCGGGCGAGGCCCGCACTCTCCAACAGATCGAGGTCGAGCGTTTCCGTCTCGAAGCCGCGGCGCGTGGGCGCGAAGGCGATGGCGAGCGTCGCTTCCGCCATGCCATAGCTTGGCAGAAACGCGCGCGCATCGAAGCCGCAGACGGCGAAGCTCTCGGCGAATTTGGCGAGCGCGCCCGGGCGGATCATGTCTCCGCCGATCCCCGCGATGCGCCAGCAGGAGAGGTCGAGCCCGTCCTTCTCGATCGAGCGTTCGCGCCGCGTGCAGAGATCGAAGCCGAAGCTCGGGCTATAGGAGACGGTACCGCGGTTCTGGCTGATGAGGGCAAGCCACAGGCGGGGCCGGCGGGCGAAATCCTGCGTCGCCAGGAAATCGACCGAGACCTGCCCGGCGAGCGGGCTCAGCAGGAAGCCGACCAGACCCATGTCGTGATAGAGCGGCAGCCAGGAGACGGCCCGGTCATGGAGCTGGATTTCCATGCCCTGGTTGAGGATGCCGACGGCATTGGCCATCAGCGCGGCCTGCCGGATGATGACGCCCTTCGGAAAGCGCGTGCTGCCTGAGGAGAATTGCAGATAGGCCGTATCCTCGGGGCCGATCGCGGGCAGGCGGCCCTCCCACGGTGCCAGGCGGGCGAGGTCGGCGACGGTGCCGCAAAGACGCAGGCCCGCCGCTTCCGCCATCGCCGAGAACCAGGGCACCAGGCTTTCCGGTGCGAAGAGGGCGGCCGCGCGGGATTCTTCCACCAGCCGCGCGACGTGGGAGACGTAGGTCTCCCGCCCGCCGAAGGCGAAGGGCAGGGGCATCGGCACGGGCACCAAGCCGGCATATTGGCAGGCGAAGAAGACGCGGACGAAATCCGGGCTGGTCTCGGCGATGACCGCGATGCTGTCGCCGCGGGCAAAGCCCAGGCCGAGCAGGCGGCGCGCGAGATCCAGCGCATCGGCCCGGAGGTTGCGGTAGCTGAGCGTCGCCGCCAGCTCTCCGCGCCCCGAGTAGAAATTGAGGCCGGTGAGCCCTTCGGCGGCATAGTCGAGCGCGTCCGGCAGGGTGGCGAAGTCACCTGGGCGAAGGGGCAGGCCGCTGAGCGAGGGGGTCGGTCCGGAGGTGAGGTGCAGATCCAAAAGGGCGATCCAACTATGCTACGGGCAAGGTGCGTGGGTTCAGGCTGCGGCGCGCGCGGCCAGGGTTTTCTCGACGAGATCGAGATCCGCGGGCTTGTCGACGTCGATGGCCGCATCCGCGTGGGAGAGGGGGATGGCAGCCAGCGTGGCGCCCACCCGTCGGCTTAGAAGCCGGGCGGCCCCGTCCAGTGTCAAGAGCCGGAGCAGATAGGCGAGCAGCGCCCGGGGGCCGATGAGGCGCGCCATGGCCAGCGGCCGCTTGCGCTCATGCTCCAGCCGCCGCCAGAAGGCGACGGCGCTGGCGGCACGGGGGTGGCGGAGCAGAAAGAGGTTGCAGCCACTGAAATCCCCGTCGCGCAGCCGAATCCAGGTGCGGCGCGTCTCCGGGAAGCCGGCACGCACGACCTCGGCCCGAGCAACGGCCGCGATGGCATCGGCGCTTTGCGGCGCCTGCGCCAGGAAATCAGCAAGGATGGCGGGAGACAACAGGGCGTGATCCGCCGTCGTCACCAGAAGCGGGGTGCCGTAGTCGCGGAGTGCTGCGGCCACGCTCGCGGCCGGCGAGGCTTCGGCGCGGATCGTGATGACGTCCGCGGCCTCCGTGCGGCCGTCGAGCAGATCCGTCCTCTCGCAGGAGAGGATGATGCGGCCGACGGCGGGCGTCGCGCGCAGGGCGCGGATCACGCGCAGCAGCATGGGCGTGCCGGCGATCGGCAGCAGGGCCTTGTGCGAGACCTGGGCCGCGATCGCCATGGGATCGGCCGCGCCCTGCCGGCTGCCGGCCAGGACCAGGACGGTGAGAAACCCGGCTGCGCTCATGCGGCCAGCATCTTCTCGTAGACGCGGTAGGTTTTGTACTGCCGCCCGCCGATGGCTTCCGCCAGATGGCGCATGGGCGGGTTGTCCTCGAGAATCCAGGACATCTCGACATGGGTGATGCCGCGGGCCACCGCTTCCCGCCGCAGCGCTTCCACGACGTGCAGCGCGAGTAGTCGGCCGAGCAAGCCTTCGCCGTGCTGCTTGCGCACGCCCATCAGCGGCACCCGCCCGGTGCGCACGCCCGAGACCTTGAGACGCCAGAGCAGCTTGGCCCAGCCGAGTGGCAGCAGCTTGCCGCCGAGATCGCGGATGGCGGCATTGAGATCGGGCAGGCAGAGGCCGAAGGCGGCCGGCGCGCCATCCACGTCGGCGAACCAGATCAGCCGCTCGTGCAGCAGCGGCTTCATGGCCTTCGCCATATGGTCCACCTCGGCTTCGGTGATCGGCACGAAGCCCCAATGGGTGGACCAGGCATCGTTGTAGATGCTGACGAGGGAGGCGATGTCTTCCTTGAGGTGCGACATGCGCATGGGCCGCAGGGTGACGTTGGGCGGCAGGCCGCGCGCCACCATGGCCGCCGCACCGCGCGGCAGGGCTGCCTTGGCATCGACCAGATAGGCATAGAGATCGCGGATCTTGCTGTAGCCGAGGGCGGCCAGGCGCGCCCCCGCATAGGGCGGATCATGCGGCATCATCAGCATCGGCGGCGTGTCGAAGCCCTCGACCAGCAGACCCGATTCCTCGTTGATCGAGAGATTGAACGGGCCCTGCACCCGGCGGATGCCGCGCGCCGCGAGCCAGCTTTCGGCGGTGGCGAGGAGGGCGGCGAAGACCGCCTCGTCATCCACGGCCGCGAGCATGCCGAAATTGCCGATGGGGGCGGCCGGATCGGAGGGCGCCAGCCGGTCGATCTGCGCCGAGATCCGACCGACGTCCCTGCCGTCCCGGACGGCGAGCCAGAAGGCGACCTCGGCATGGCCGAAGAAGGGGTTGCCCTTGGGGGTGAGGGCGGCGACGCGTTCCGAGCGGAGCGGCGGAATGTACTGCGGGTCGGAGGCCATCAGCCGCTCGGCCAGCCGGATGAAGCGCATGAGCTTCGCGCGCCCGGTGACGAGCTGGATTTCGATGCCGCCGGCGGAGGATCTGGGTGTCATGGTCAATCGGCCTCCCCGAAGCGCGGCGGCCGGGCACGGGGCAGGCGGCCGGAGAGCCGGGCGACCCAGGGGAAACGCGCGGCTTCCCTCTCGTCATAGCCGAGATTGAAGGCGGAGGGAGAGCGTGGCCGCAGGCTCGCCTTCGCGTAATAGGTGCCGAAGGCACGGTCGACCCCGAACGAGGTGATACCGAAATTACCGGTTTCGTCATGGAAATGATGGGCGAGGTGCAGCTCTTTCATCCGCCGCAGCAGACGGTTGCGCGGCTTGATGTTCAGATGCTGCACGCAGTGGCAGAACTCGTAGAGGCAGGTGATGAGGAAACCGGCGGCAACCGCGGCGGCCGCGCCTGCCGCCGTGCCGCCGATGGCCCAGCCGAGCGGCACGAGGATGAGGAGGATGGTCGGCACCGTGTTGAGCGGCGAACCGAACAGCACGTCCATCCGGTGCGGGTCCTGGTGGTGATCGAAATGAATGCGCTTCCAGAGCGCCGCGGTGAAGCGTGAGCGGTAGAGCCAGCGGCCGTGCAGGATGAAGCGGTGGATGAGGTACCAGGCGAGCGGATAGGCGAGCACGGTCGCGAGAATGGCAGCCCCCTGCCTTAGGGGCGCGGTTGCATGGGAGACCGCATAGACGCCGGCGACGACGGCCAGCAGCAGGTAGAGATGCACCGCAGGATGGCTGGAATAGGCGCGGATCAAATCGGCGAGCGCCATGCGCCCGAGGTCGAAACTGCGTCCCTCTTTCCGCCAACGGCTGTACATTACAATCTCCTTACCATCTCGGATGGGGCGCATAGGCCGGAACTGTCAAGAAAAGATAAGGCTCCTGACCGTATAAATGTCATGCTCATGCCTCGTCCGCCTGCATCAGCCGCAGGATGGCGTAGGCGAGGAAGGTGACGGGCGCCAGCCATCCCGCGAGCCAGGGCGGCACCGTGCCGGACTGGCCGAAGGCCGCCAGGAGACCGGCGCAGACCAGGTAGCCCAGGCCGAGCGCCAGGCTCATCGCTGTCGCGCGGCCGTTCCCTTCCGACCGCGGCGGCGCCACGAGGACCGGCGCCGCCAGGCACAGCATGATGAATGGGGCGAAGAGCACTGCGAGCGCACCGTAGAGCGAGGTCCAGTCCGAGGCGCGGCCCTCGCTGCCCACCCAGCGGCCCTGCAGGATCTGGATCATCCGTTCGAAGGAGAGGCTGTCCGCGGGCCGCGCCAGGGCATCCATATTGGCGGCCGAGGGGCCTGCCGCCCAAAGATAGCCCGGCACCCGATGGCTGCGCGGGGCACCCGCGGTCGCGATCTCGGCCTCCGTCAGATGCCATCCGTCCGTCTCCGCCGTCGCGTGGGGCGCGGTGATGCGGGCGGTGACGTCACCCGTCGGAGACCGGGTGATGATCTCAACCCCGTCCAGGCTGCGCCCATCGGGGGAGACCGCGCCCACCGCCGCGACGTCCGGCCCGGCGCGGAGCCAGAGCTGGGCCGGGGCGGGCGCATCGGCGCCCGCGGGAACCAGCCGCGCCCACCAATCGGCGAAGGCGCGGTCGGCGCGCGGCGCGAGCTCGTTCTGCAGGCCGAACTGGACCAGGGCGAGCAGCAGGCAGGCGGGCAGCAGCGCCCCCACCATGTCGCCGAGGCTGAGGCCCGCGGCGCGCAAGGTCGTCACCTCCAGCCCCGCCGCAAGCGCCCGGAAAGCGAGCAGAGAGCCGATGAGCACGGCGAGGGGCAGCAGCTCTGCGACGATGGCGGGCAGCCGCAGCGCGATGAAATGAAGGATGTCCAGCACGCCGCCATGGGCGAAGATGGTGCCCGCCTTCTCGAAGAGTTCGAGCAGTTGCAGCATGGCGGCCAGCCCGGCGAGCGCGCCGAGGGTGCGGCCGAGAACCAGCCGGGTGAGGTAGCGGCGCAGGATCATCCGGCGCGAGACCCGAAGCGTGCGCTACGGCGCGTAAAGAGGCCCACGAGGCGATCCGTCGCCTCTTCCAGGCGGAGAAAGAGCGGGTCCAGCGGCCCTTCGCTGGTGGAGCGCCCGGCGCGGTGGAACATCCAGAGGCAGAAGGCGGTGAAGGCCAGGAAGATGCCCCAGAGCGGCAGGCGCGGATCGATCAGCCCGGCTGTGCCGAGGGCGGCGGTGAGCTGGATCGCGTGGTCGTAGAGGACGAGGATGAGCACGCCGACCAGGATGCCGTATTGCCGGCGCGAGCGCTTGGCCGAGAGGCCGATGGAGACCGCGAGCAGGGGCAGCACGGCCATGGAGAGCGAGCGCAGGATGCGGCTGTAGAGCTCCCCATCCAGCCGGCGCAGGGGTAAGGGCGGATTGGGCTGCAGGTGGGCGCGCCATAGCTCGTCGGTGGTCATCTCCCGCTCGTCGCTGCCGCGGCTGCGGAAGGCCCGCAGATGCAGGACGAAGGGGCGGGACAGCGTGGTGCTGTCGGCGGTGATGGTCTCGACCCGCCCGTCGGGGCGGATGACGAGGCGATGGCCCTCGTTGAGCGTCAGCGTCAGCTGGCCGCCGCCCTCCGTGAGCGCGAGCGTCCCGGTCTCGCCGCTGGTGATCTGCTCCCGCCCGTCCGGCAGCTGCTGGCGGACCAGGACATGGCGCAGATCGCCGCCGGGCGTCGCATCGTCCGCCGTCACCACCAGGTCCCGCCCGACATGGATGATCTGGCCGGGCGGGATCACGGCATCCCAGCCGCGTTCCGTCGCGGCCCACAGCGCGTCGCGATAGGCGTAGCGGGCATAGGGCTGGGCATAGCCGTAGAGGGCATAGGCGACGATGACGAGGCCGAGGCCGAGCAGCAGGAAGGGCCGGCTGATCCAGGCCATGGACAGGCCCGCGCTCTGCATCGCCTCCAGCTCGTTGCCGGCGCTGAGGCGCGCAACCACCGCATAGACGCCGATGAAGAGCGCGGCCGGCAAGGCAAGGCCGAGATATTGGGGCACGAGATCGAGCAGCATGTGCCCGACGGAGCTGGTGGGCACCCCGCTGTCCGCGAGCAGGTCGAAAAGGCGCAACAGCCGCTCCAGCAGCAGGGCGGGGAGGACGACCGCGAGGGTCGCGACGAAGGGCCGGGCGGAGAGGCCGAGCAGGTAGTATTCCAGCGTCGCCGCCGCGCGCTGCCGGCGAAATTCGGGAAGAAAGTGCAACAGCCTATCGTTCCGTCTACAGGCCAAGCCGGACTTGGCCGGACGCGGCGGGATCTCGGTCGAGGATGGTCGGATGCCTCATCATCGGGCGTCTTGATCGGATGTCTTGTCGCAGACAATGTGCCGGGCGGCGAGGGCGGACGCATATGCGCGCCGCGGCTGACAGTTATGTCCGGGTGCGCTATTGCGTCGCATTATCACGATGTCGAGAACTGCGCATCATGTTTCGTCCGCTCCCGCGACCCGCCAAGTCTCTGCGGCGGTGGTGCTTTCCCCGCTGGTTGCCCGTCCTGGCCCTTCTGCCCGCGCTCTTGCTCGGCGGCAGAGCCGCGCGGGCCGAACAGACGAGCCTCGCTTGCGACGCTCCCGGCGTCACCTCTGCCATGCCGCGGCTGGAGATGGTCGTCTCCCCGATCCACAAGCTCACAGGGGACATCACCTTCACACTCTATGGTGATGATCCTAAACGTTTTCTGGCCCATCACGGCAAGATCGGCCTGATCCGCGTCCCGGTGACCGGGCCGAGTGCCACCGGCTGCTTCGCGGTCTCCGCGCCAGGCACCTACGCGGTCGCGGTCTATGACGACGCCAATGGCAACCACCGCTTCGACCTGACGCTGGTCGGGCTGCCGGCCGAGGCGTGGGGTTTCTCCAACAATCCAAGTCTACTGTTGGCGCTGCCCGGCTTCCGCCAGGTGGCCTTCACCGTGGCGCCGGGGGTCAACCGCATCGCGATCCGGCTGCACTATTGAGCGGGGATCGCCATCTGCCAGTCGCCGATCGTGCGGAAGGCGCCGCTCTCGGGGTCATAGCGGCGGAGCAGGCTGTCGAGCCGCCAGCCGCCGGCCACGGCAGTCACGCGGTGCAGGTGCCAGCCGGCATATTCCGGGTGCGGACGCTGCGCGAGAGCGGCCGGCGCGCTGAAATGGGCGATCGGGCCGTGCGGGCCGACCAGTGGCAGCAGCCGGCTCTGGTGATGATGACCGGCGAGCAGCAGCTCGGCGCCATGCCGTGCGAGAACCGCGCAGAGCGCGGCGCGGTCGCGCAAGCCCTTGCGCTGGCCGCCCGGGCCCATCACCGGCGGGTGATGGATGAGGACGATGCGGAACAGCCGTTCCGCGGCAAGCTGGTCGAGCAGCGTGGCGAGACGCTCGAGCTGCGCAGCGCCGAGCGCGCCGGCGGCGGAGAAGACGCGCGTCTGGATTGCGGAGGAGAGGCCGACGAGCGCCACGGGGCCTCGCCTTTTGACGAAAGGAAACGCGGCAGTACGCTCCAGATTCGTTTCTTCCTGATCGGCGAACCAAGGCTGCCATTGACATAGACTCATCTGCCAGGGCAGGGTCGTTGTCATGTCATGATTACCGGGCACGACCGAAATCTTGGTCGGATCGCCGAAACTCTTCAGATAGCGCTGGGCGGCCACGAATTCCGCTGGATGGGCGAAGTTGGTGAGATCACCGGTGACAGCCAGATGGTCGGGCGCATGGTGCGCGATGTCCGCGCGCAGCGCCGCCTCCGGCTGCCAGCCATGGATGCGGTGTCGCTTTCTCCGCCAGGAGAGCACGGCGAGCGTCTGCTTGATGTGCCGTTGCCGAAACGTCAGGGCTTCCGCGGGTGGCGGCAGGTGGAGATCGGAGAGATGGGCGAGGCTGAACGTCATTGGGTAAGCTAACTTCCGCTCCCCCGGACCGCCGGAGGATTGGCTTCATCATCAACCCCCGAAGCCATGCCAACAAGTCCCACCCCGTGGATCTCGCGGCCATCGCGGCCCGCCACCCTGGGCTGCTGTGTGCGGCGCCTCCCGATCTCGAGGCGCTGGGCCAGGCTCTGGAGACCTTTGCCGACAACGGCGTCGACCTGCTCGTCATCTCGGGCGGCGACGGAACGCTGCGTGACGTGCTGAGCGCCTTCCCACGGGCCTATGCCGAGACGCCGCCTGAAATCGCGATCCTCTCTGCCGGCAATACCAACCTGGCGGCGCGGGTTCTGGGCAGTGCCGGCAGCGGCGCGGCGGCACTCGACCGGCTGATCGCCGCGGCGCAGGCGGGTCGGCTGCATCGCAAGAGCTGCCCCGTCCTGGAAGTCTCCTGGCCGGACGAGCCGGAGCGCCCGCCGCTGATGGGCTTCCTCTTCGGTGCCGGCGGCTTCACGGAGGCCAAGGCCGTGGCCAACCAAGCCGTGCGTCGCGGCGGGCTCAGCCACGGGCTGGAAGTGGTGGCGACCCTGGCCTTGACGCTGCTGCGCATGCTCTTCGGGCGCCAATCGCCCTTGCGCCAGGGCTGGGCAATGTCGCTCTCCGTCGAGGGGCGGCCTGCGGTTGCCGGGCGCCGCCTGCTCGTGATGGCGACGACGCTCGACCGTCTGATCTTCGGCCTCTGGCCCTTCTGGGGCAGGGGGTCGGGCGGCATCCGCTGGCTCGACATCGCGGCGCCGCCGCGGCGGCTGGTGCGTGGCCTGCTCGCCATGGCGCTGCGCCGCCCGCGCCCCTGGATGGTGCGGGGCGGCTACCGGTCCGGCCGGGGGGATGCCATTCGGCTGACGCTCGACCAGCCCTTCATCCTGGACGGCGAGGCCTTCGATGCGCGTGCCGGCGTGCTGCTGTCCATCGCCGGGCGCGTGACGGTGGTGGCGCCATGAGCGAGGCTGCGAGCGAGGCGTTGCGCGATCTGGTCGCTGCCGAATTGGCGCGGCCCGCGCCCGCAGGGCTCGAGCGGCTGGTGGACGAGGTGCTCGCGGCGCATGGCGCGGCCGTGCGCGCGGTGCTCTTCTACGGCTCTTGCCGTCGCACGGGCGATCTCTCCGGCCTCGTCGACCTCTACGTCCTGTATGACACTGCGCGGGATTTCCATGGCGGCGCGATCGCAGCGCTTGCCAACCGGTTGCTGCCGCCCAACGTCTCGCTGCTGCGTGCGGATGGGCTGCGCGCGAAGGTCGCCACCCTGTCGCTGCGGCAGTTCCAGCGCCGGGTGCGGCGCGACGCGATCGACACCACGATCTGGACCCGTTTCGCCCAACCCTGTTCGCTGATCTATGTCCGCGATGAGACGGCGCGCCGCGCGGTGACGACGCTGGCGGCGGAAGCGGCCCGCACCGCGCTCTTCTGGGCGCGGCATTTCACCCCCGACGCCACGACGCCCGCGGCGCTGTGGCAGGGGCTGTTCGCGCAGACCTATCGGACCGAATTGCGGCCGGAAAGCAGCCGCCAGCCCGCCCATCTCTACGAGACCAACGCCGCCTGGTTCGATGCTCTGGCGGCGGCATCACCGGCCGAGGCCGCGACCCTGCCGCGTGGCGGCTGGGCGCTACGCCGCATCTGCGGGCGGCCGCTCAATCTCGCACGGCTCGCCAAGGCAGCCTTCACCTTCACCGGCGGTGCCGACTACATCCTGTGGAAGGTGCAGCGCCACGCCGGCATCCGGCTGTCGCTGAGCGACTGGCAGCGGCGCCACCCGCTGCTCGCAGCGCCCGGCGTGCTGTGGCGGCTCAGGCGGGCCGGCGCGCTGCGGTGAGCGCGCCGCGTAGACTCAGCCCTCGGCGCCGACGAGGGACGGCGTCAGCACCCCTAAGTCCCGACCGACGGACACGATCGTCTCGATCGCAAAATCGATATCCGCATCGCTATGGGCCGCGCTGACGCTGGTGCGCAGCAGCGCCTGGCGCTCGGGCGTCGCCGGTGGCAGCGCGAGATTGACGTAAAGCCCACGTGCCAGAACCTGGTTCCAGAAGGCGATGGCGAGTTCCGTCGAACCGAGGCGAACGCCCACGATGGGGCTGACCGTCGGGCCCAGACGGAAGCCCGCCGCTTGCAGGCCGGCATAGAGCCGGGCGGCATTGCGATTGAGATGGGCGCGGAGGTCGGGCCGTGCCTCCAGAACCTCCAGCGCCTGGGTGACGCCGGCCGCGACGCTGGGCGGCAGCGAGGCCGTGAACATGTAGCTGCGCGCCGTCAGTCGCAGCGCCTCGAACCCGTCCAGGCTGGAGGCGAGGAAACCGCCGATGCTGCCGAGGCTTTTGCTGAAGGTGCCGACGACGAAATCGACATCCGCTTCGACGCCCACCTGCTCCGCGAGACCGCGCCCATGATCGCCGAGCACGCCGAGGGAATGGGCTTCGTCCACCAGCAGATAGGCGCCGGTCTCGCGCTTGACGGCGGCGAATTCAGCGAGCGGTGCGACGTCGCCCAGCATGGAATAGATGCCTTCGACGACGATGAGCTTCTCACCCGGCCGGTCGGCCAGATGCCGGAGCCGGCGATACAGATCATCCGGGTCGTTGTGGCGAAAACGGGTGACGGTCGCATCACTCAGCCGCGAGCCGTCATAGATGCTGGCATGGCTGTCGGCATCGAGCAGCAGTTGGTCGTCCCGCCCGGCCAGCGCCGCGAGCGCGCCGAGATTGGCCTGGTATCCGGTGGTGAAGACCATTGCATCGCGGCGCCCCAGGAAGCGGGCGATCCGCCGCTCCAAGGCGCCATGCACGCCATAGGTGCCATTGGCGATGCGCGAGCCGGTGGTGCCGGTGCCTTCCGCCTGCAGCGCGGCCGTCGCTTCCGCGACACAGCTCTCCTCGAAGGTGAGCCCAAGATAGTTATTGGTGCCAAGCAGGAGCACGGGCTTGCCGGCAAGCTCGGCCCGTGTTGGCGACAGCACGCGATCGAAGGCGACGTTGAAGGGATCGGCGCCGGTGGTGCGCAGGCCGCCGAGTGCGCTCGCGAGCGCCGCGTATTTTCCGAGCATCAGGGCGCGACCACGGCCGGTTCCGCACCGAGAGCGCGGGCGAGATCCGCGACGGTCGTGATTTCGGCGACTTTTTCGAGTGGAATGACCGTGTCGAAGGCGGTTTCCAGCTCCATGATGAAATCCATCACGGCGATGGAATCGAGGCTGAGATCACGCATGATATGGGTTTCCGGCGTGATGGCGGCGGCCATTTCGGGCGTCACCCCTTCGAGGTTTCGGGCGATCCCCACGATCTGCTGGATCACCTCTGCTTCGCTGGCCACTCTCTCACTCTCCGTCGTAATGGGCTCTGCACGATTTGCACGGCGCAGACAGCATGACACTCTATCACAGAAGCCTTCTACCACGCATGCGCGTGATCAACAGCATCATGGGCGCATGGCTCAGGCTCTCGCCGCTGTGTGGTGAGATCGGCCCGCAAGGAGAATGACGACATGCTGCGGCCGATGGATATCTGGCGCCCCGCAATCATCCGCAAGCCCATCGACAGGGTCTGGCGAGATGGGATTGACGAGGCGTCCCTGCAATGGCTGCCCGCGCTGCCTGCCGGCCGCTTCCGGGCCGACCCCTTCGGCCTGTGGCGCGGGGGCCTGCTTCATCTTTTCGTCGAACGCTTCGACTATCAGCGGCGCGGCGGGTGGATCGAAGTGCTGATCTACGATGCGGACCTGCATCTGCGGGAGGCGCGGCCGGCGCTGCGCGCGCCCTGGCATCTTTCCTATCCCGTGGTCTTCGAAGCCGAGGGCGAGACCTGGATGCTGCCCGAGGCCTTTCAGTCCGGCACGCTCACCCTGTACCGGGCGCGGCACTTTCCCGACCGGTGGGAGGCTGCCTGCACGCTGCCGTTGGATGGCCCGGCGATCGACGCGACGCCCTTCCATCACAACGGGCGGTGGTGGCTTTTCTATGCGCCGTCGCACGGCAAGGTTGCAAAGCAGAGCCATCTGCACCTCGCCTGGGCGGAGCGGCTGACCGGACCCTGGACGGTGCATCCCGGCAATCCCGTGCATGTCGACCGGAGCAGTGCGCGGCCGGGGGGGACGCCCTTCATGAGTGACGGCCGCCTGCTGCTGCCCGTGCAGGATTGCCGGGGTACCTATGGCGCCGCGCTCCGCTTCCTCGATATCACGCGGCTGGATGAGACCGGTTTCGCGGCGACCGCGCAAGACGGGCTGCGGCCGGTGCCCTGGATGGCGCCCTATCGCGACGGCATGCACACGCTGTCCGCTGCCGGCCCCGTGACGCTTGTCGATGCGAAATGGATGGATACTTCGATGACGGCCAAACTCGCGCGGCTCTGGGGCATTGCCAAACAGAAGGCCGGGCGGCGCGCCGCATGAAGATCGGCTTCCTCTACAACCACGACAGCATTCACCAGATCCCGCATACGGTGCCGGTGGCGGCGAGCCTCGCGCGGCGTGGGGTTGCGGTGCATGTGCTGACATCGAGTGCGGCGCAGCGCGAGACCGTGGCGGCCTTGTGGCCTGCGGGCGTGCCGGTGCTCTTTCGCGACCTCGCTTTGCCGTTCGGCAGCCGCATCGCCGACCAGGCGCTGCGGCACGTGGCGCCCTTCAAGCGCATCGCCATCCTGCGCTCACATGCTGCGAGCTTCCGCGCGTATGACGCGCTGGTGGTGCCGGAGACGACGACGACCCTTCTGCGCACGCGCTTCGGCGTGACCGACCTGCCGCTCATCTACATTCCGCATGGCGCCGGAGATGGCGCGGCCGGCTTTCAAGCGGTGACCCGTCAATTCGACCTCGTCCTGCTCTCGGGCGAGAAGGTGAGGGACCGCATGCTGAACGCAGGCCTGGTGCGGGAAGGGGGGTATGCCGTCATCGGCTATCCGAAATTCGACCTGACGCTGGGCCGGACCGCTGAGCGGTTCTTCGACAACGATCTGCCGACCGTCCTCTACAACCCGCATTTCAACCCGCACATCTCCTCCTGGTATCCCTTTGGCCGAGCGGTGCTGGAGTGGTTTGCGCGGGACCCGCGTTACAACCTGATCTTCGCGCCGCACGTGATGCTGTTCCAGCGGCTGTTGCACACCTCGCTGATTCATCGGCGGATGGGCTGGCGGGGTGGCCTGCCACGACGCTTGCGCAATCATCCACGCATTCGCATCGATACCGGCAGCCGTCGTTCGATCGACATGAGCTACGTGCACGCGGCCGATCTCTATCTGGGGGACGCCTCGAGCCAGATCTATGAATGGATCTCCCGCCCGCGGCCGGCGGTCTTCTTCAACACGGACGGGCCGGAGCGGGCAGCGAGCCCGGATTTCCGCCACTGGGCACTGGGCCAGGTGATCGACGGGATGGCGGCGCTGCCCGCCGCTTTGGCACGGGGCTTGGCGGAGCCCGACGCTTGCGCGGGAGCCCAGGCCGCGGCCTTCGGTGAAACCTTTTCCGTGACCGGGACGCCGGCGGGGGAGCGAGGGGCGCAGGCGATCCTCGACTTTCTCGGGCGCCGGCGCCGCGTGTGATGGCGTCGCGCGTTATGTGACGAATATCTCAAATACGCCGTTTTCCCGATTGCGGACCGCCGGGCATGTGATAATTTGATCTCAACGAAGGGGTCGAATCCCGAGGCGCGCTTGCGCGCCGATGGAGTGGAGGAACGGGAATGCAGCCGGTCAAGAACGGTCATGCGCAGCCGCGAAAGCGCCGGGCGTGAGCGCGGCTCTGTCATCACAGGCGAGCAGCGACGCCGCGGACATCGTGGTCGATTGCAGCCGTCTGACCAAATCCTACGAAGGCGTGCCGGTTCTGCGCGACATCTCCGTGCGTTTCGCGCGCGGCACGGTGAATGTCCTGGCGGGTGAGAACGGTGCCGGCAAATCGACCCTCTTCAAGATCATCTCCGGCCAAGTGCATCCCGATTCCGGGCAGCTTGCGCTCTTTGGTGAGCCGATCCGCCGTTTCGATGCGCGCCACGCCCAGGCGCTCGGTGTTTCGATCATCCCGCAGGAGCTTGCGCCGATCCCCGACATGAAGGTCTGGCAGAATCTGATGATCGGGCGCGAGAAGAGCAGTGGCTTCGGCCTGCTGCGCCGCCGCCAGATGGTGGAGGAAGCCGCGGCGATGATGGAGGGCGTGGGCCTTTCGGTCGATCCCACGCTGCCCATGAAACGTCTCAACGTCGCGACGACGCAGATGATCGAGATCCTCAAGGCGACGTCGCGCCAGGCGCGGATCATCCTGATGGACGAGCCGACCTCCTCCCTCAGTGGGCGGGAAGTGGAGCAGCTCTTCCGCGTCATCCGCCGGCTGCGCGCGGATGGCGCCTGCATCCTCTACACCAGCCACCGGATGGAAGAGATCGAGGAAATTTCGGACACCGTCGCCATCATGCGCGACGGTGCCATCATCCGCCACGCGCCCACTAAGTCGCTCACCGAAAAGCAGATCATCGCCGACATGGTGGGGCGGGAAATCACCGAACTCTTCCCCGATCGCACCGTCACCGAAAGCACCAAGCCCGTGCTCGAGGTGCGCGATCTGCAGGTGCATGGCTATAAGTCATCGGTCTCCTTCACCGTGAAGGAGGGCGAGATTCTCGGCCTTGGCGGCCTCGTTGGCGCCGGGCGCAGCGAGATGCTGGAAGCGATCTACGGCATGCGCCGCGCCACCGGCCAGGTGTTGCTGGACGGCAAGCCGCTCCGCCTCGGCCATATGCAGGAGTCGATCCGCCGGGGCGTCGCCATGGTGCCGGAAGACCGCAAGCTGTCCGGCATCCTGACCTCGCTCTCCATTCTCGACAACGTCACCCTGCCGCATCTCGATTCCTTCACGAGCGCGGGCGGCGTGCTGGAAAACGGCAAGCGCCGGACGCTCTCGCTCGATGTGCTGAAGCGCACGCGGGTCGCCTATGCCTCGCTGAACCAGAAGGTGGGCCATCTCTCGGGCGGCAACCAGCAGAAGGTGGCGCTGGCCCGATGGCTCGTCACCGGCACGCCGCGGCTCCTCATCCTCGATGAGCCGACGCGCGGCATCGACGTCGGCGCGCGCAGCGAACTCTATCGTCTGATCAACGATCTCGCGGCGCAGGGGGTGGCGGTTCTGCTCGCCTCCTCCGACATGCCGGAACTGATCAACCTCAGCCACCGCGTTCTCGTCATCCGGGAAGGCGGCATCATGGGGGAATTGAAGAAGAACGAGCTGGAGCAGGAAGCGATCCTGCGGCTGGCGATGGGAAAGTCGACCAATGCAATCCAATAGTGTCTCGCCCGAGGCCGTTTCCGCCAGCGGCGGCCGCGGCTTCTCCGCGCCGCAGATCGGACGCTTCGCGCTGCGCTATGCGCTCGTCATCATCCTGGCCGTCTTCCTGGTGACGCTCGCGATCTCCAACGAGTCCTTCCTGACGCTCTCCAACATGAACGTCATCCTCATCCAGGTGGCGGGCAATGCGCTGCTGGCGACGGGGGCGACCTTCGTGATCCTGACTGGCGGTATCGACCTCTCCGTGGGCTCGATCGTCGGCCTCGCCGGCGTGGTGGCCGCGCTCTTCGCGCAGAATGACGGTGCGCTGACCTGCGCCGAGGCGATTGGCCTCGGCGTGCTGGCGGGCGCCGCCATCGGCGCCTTCAACGGTCTGCTGGTGGCCTTCGCCCGGGTGCCGCCCTTCGTTGCGACGCTGGGCAACATGACGGTCGCCTCCGGCCTTGCCTTCGTCGCGAGCGACGGCCAGCCGATCTCGGGCCTGTCGGATCAGTTCCTGGCGCTGAGCGGCACGATCTATGGCATTTCGATCCCCGTCGCCGTCATGGTGGTGGTGGTGCTGATTGCCTGGGTCATCCTGGCCCGCACCAAGTTCGGCATGCATATCTACGCGGTCGGCGGCAATCCGCATGCGGCACGCGTCGCGGGCGTCAATCTGCGCGCCAACCGCTTCGCGGTCTACACCATCTCAGGCCTGCTCGCGGGTGTCGCCGGCGTCATCCTGGCCGCCCGCGCCACCGCCGGCATCGCCACCAACGGCACGGGCTACGAGCTGAATGCGATCGCCGCGGCGGTCATCGGCGGTATCAGCCTTGCCGGCGGCCGCGGCTCGATCATCGGCACCGTCTTCGGCTTTCTGATCATCGGTGTGCTCGACAACGGCCTGAACATCATCAACGTCTCGCCCTTCTACCAGCTCATCGTGAAGGGCCTGATCATCATCGGTGCGGTCTTCATCGACAGCCTCGTCAACCGCGGGGACGACTGACCCCGCCGCACCCGACCCATCCGCATCCGCGGCCCGGGAGGGGCTGCGGATGCCGGCCGCCACCACGGCAATAACGGAGGAAACCCATGCCGTCCAAGTTCGTCAAAACCCTGCTCGCGGGCGCCGCGATCTCTTTCGGCGTCGCCGCCAGCGCACCGGCTTTCGCCGATGCGAAGAACCCCGTCATCGGCTTCACGGTCTATGACATGTCCTCCTTTATCTCGCTCGGTAAGCGCGGGGCGGAGAAGGTGGCGGACGCCAACCACGCGAAGCTGCTGTGGAACAGCGCCGGCATGGATGTGAATGCCCAGATCTCGCAGTTCCAGCAGTTCATCAACCGCAAGGTGGACGCCATCATCGTGGCGCCGGTGAACTCTGCGACGCTGACGCCGCAGATCAAGGCCGCGAAGGAAGCTGGCATCCCGGTGATCGTGACCAACCTGACGGCGAGCCCGGATGCGACCCCCTACATCGCCTCCTATGTCGGCCCGGATGACGTGAAGGCCGGCGCCAACGAGGCGAAGCACATGGTCGCGGCGCTCGGCGGCAAGGGCAATGTCGTGATCCTGCAGGGGCCGCTCGGCCAGTCCGGCGAAATCGACCGCACCAAGGGCATCAAGGACGTGCTGGCGCAGAACCCGGACGTAAAGGTGCTGGCGATCCAGCCCGGCAACTGGGCGCGCAACAAGGCCTACAGCATCATGCAGGACTGGCTGTCCCGCTACGGCAACCAGATCAACGGCGTCATCGCCGAGAATGACGACATGGCGATCGGCGCCATCCAGGCGCTGAAGGAAAAAGGTCTGGCCGGCAAGATCCCGGTCACCGGCACGGACGGCATCAAGGACGGCATGCGCGCCGTGCGCGATGGCACCGAGCTCGAAAGCAACCTGCAGGATGGCCCGCTGGAACTCGGCATGGCCGTGCAGGTGGCGGTGAACAAGATCCAGGGCAAGCCGATCCCGGCGAACGCCATGTTCATCATGCCGGAACTGACCAAGGCCAACATCGAGCACTACTATTCGCAGATGTACGGCAATTTCGACGCCTTCCTGAAGACCCTGCCCGAGCTGATCAACCAGAACCTCGCCTCTGGCGATTACGGCCACCAGTAAGGCAGACTAAGATCGCGGCCCTCGCCTGTGAGGGCCGCGGTCTCTGTCGACGAAGCGGGGTCTGCCATGGGTGAGGACAGTCAGCGGGGCCGGGGCGTCGACGATCGGCGCCATCGCATCCTGCAACTGCTGCTGCGGGAGACCTCCGCGCAGGTCGACGAACTGGCCGAGCGCTTCGGCGTCAGCCGCATGACCGTGCATCGCGATCTCGATGCCCTTGCCGAACAGGGCTTCGTTCGCAAGGTGCATGGCGGGGCGCGCGTCAGCTCGCTCCATCTGGTCGAGACGGAATTCGTCCAGCGCGGCACCATGGCGGTGCCGGAGAAGCGCGCCATCGCGCGGGCCGCGGCGGGGCTGGTGCAGCCGGGCCAGATCGTCGTGATCGACGATTCCAGCACCTGCACCTTCCTGGCCGAGGAGTTGGCGGCGCTCGAGCCGCTCACCGTCATCACCAACGGGCTCGGTCCGCTCGAACGCCTGCGCAGCGGCCAGGGCAAGACGGTGATCTGCCTCGGCGGCACCTACAAGCAGCATTACCACGGCTTCTTCGGCCTGGTCTGCGAACAGGCGACGCAGAATTTGCGCGCCAACACCGTGTTCATCTCGGCACAGAGCGTCTGGGAGAATACCGTCTACCATCCGGAGGAGGAGGTGGCGAAGAGCAAACAGGCGATGCTCGCCATCGCCGACCAGCGGGTGCTTCTCGTCAACAGCCAGAAGTTCGGCGCGACCGCCCTGCACCGCGTCGATGCGGTGGCGGAGTTCGACGTCGTCATCACCGATTCCGGTATTTCACCGCAGGACCTGAGCAAGCTGCATGAGACGCGGCGCGCGGTCATCGTCGCCGACGTGCAGCCATAGACCGCGATCCTGTCCGATCCCAAGGGAACAAGCATGTCGAGCAGTCTCACCAAATTCTATGATCTGACCGGCCAGGTCGCCATCGTCACCGGCGGCGCCCAGGGCATCGGCCTTGCCATCTCCACGTTGCTCGCGGAGCAGGGCGCGCGCGTCGTCATCGTCGACCAGAACCCGCAGGTCTCGGAGATTGCCGAGGCGCTGGGCAATGAGAGCTACGGCCTGGCTGTCGACGTGCGGGACGACGCCGCCGTGCATGCGGCGGTGGACGAAATTGCCGGCGAAAATGGCCGCATCGACATTCTGGTCAACAACGTCGGCATCGCGCCCATCGCCCCGGCGACGGATTTCACCATCGCCCGGTGGGATGCGACCTTCGCCATCAACCTGCGCGCCGCCTTCCTCTTCTCGCAGGCCGCGGGTCGCCACATGATCGCGCGGAACTATGGCCGCATCATCAGCATGGCCTCCCAGGCGGCGCTGGTCGCGCTCGACGGTCATATCGCCTACACGGCGAGCAAGGCCGGCATCATCGGCATGAGCAAGGTGCTGGCGCTCGAATGGGGGCCGCATGGCATCACCTCCAACACCATCTCGCCGACGGTGGTGAACACGGCCATGGGGCGCGAGGTTTGGGCGGGCGAGAAGGGCACTGCCTTCCGCGCGAAGATCCCGGTGGGCCGCTTCGGCGAGGTCGAGGAAATCGCCCATGCCGTGCTCTATCTCGCGAGCGGCGCTGCCGGCCTCATCAACGGCGAAAACCTCGTGGTCGACGGCGGCTATACGATCGCGTGATGGCACCCACCCGTCGGGGGTGCCGCGACGGGTAGAGCCCCGTGACAAGCACGGGGATGACGATGCGTGGAATGCGCGGTCAAAACCCGATCCGTCCATCAGGTCGTCATGCCCGGCTTTATGCCGGGCATCGACCCGTCGGGGCGCCGCGATGGGTAGATCCCCGGCTCGGGGCCGGGGATGACGGCGAAGGAGGAGCGGGGTGACGGTGAAGGCGCGGCGCGGATGACGTGTTTTATCGCCAGCCGAGAGCCGGCGCGACGTAGGTGAGAATCGCCTCGATGACATGGGCGTTGTACTCCACGCCGAGCTGGTTCGGCACGGTGAGCAGCAGCGTGTCGGCCTCGGCGATGGCTTCGTCCGTGCGCAATTGCTCGATCAACTGATCGGGTTCGGCGGCGTAGCTGCGGCCGAAGATCGCGCGGGTCTTGTCGTCGATGAAGCCGATCTGGTCCTCCTCCTTACCGCCGCGGCCGAAATAGGCGCGGTCCATGTCGTTCACCAGTGCGAAGATGCTGCGGCTGACGGAGACGCGCGGGGTGCGGGTATGTCCCGCCGCCGTCCAGGCCTCCCGGAAGGCCCGGATCTGCGCCGCCTGCTGAATGTGGAAGGGCTCGCCGGTTTCATCGTCCTTGAGCGTCGAGCTTTGCAGGTTGAGGCCGAGCTGCGCTGCCCAGACGGCGGTGGCGTTGGAGCCTGCGCCCCACCATAGCCGGTCGCGTAGACCTTCCGAAATCGGCTCAGGCCGCAGCAGGCCCGGCGGGTTCGGGAACATCGGCCGCGGATTGGGCTGCGCGAAGCCTTTGCCGCGCAGCACGTCGAGCAGCACTTCCGTATGGCGGCGACCCATGTCGGCATCCGTCTCGCCCTCGGCCGGCGCGTAGCCGAAATAGCGCCAGCCATCGATCACCTGTTCGGGCGAGCCGCGGCTGATGCCGAGCTGAAGGCGGCCGCCGGAGATGAAATCCGCGGCACTCGCTTCCTCCGCCATGTAGAGCGGGTTCTCGTAGCGCATGTCGATGACGCCGGTGCCGATCTCGATCGTCTTGGTGCGGGCGGCGACGGCGGCGAGCAGCGGGAAGGGTGCCGAGAGCTGGCGCGCGAAATGGTGCACGCGGAAATAGGCGCCATCGGCGCCGAGCGCCTCGGCGGCGACCGCGAGGTCGATCGACTGCAAGAGCACGTCGGCGGCCGAGCGCGTGCCGGATTGCGGCGAGGGGGTCCAGTGGCCGAAGGATAGGAAACCGATCTTTTTCATCGGGCGAGGCTAGCGGATCGGCCGCCTGCCGTCAGCCCTCGGCGAGGCCGAGCAGGCGGCGCTGGCGGCGGCTCAGCCCCGCCGCGACCAGCCGGTGCGATTCAGTGAGATAGGCGCGGAGGTCGGCCTCCGGCAGGCCCGGCGTCTCGTATTCTTGAATCCAGGAGAGCCCGCGCGAGGCGAGATAGGGCGCCGGCCGCAGCCCCGGCTGCTCGCGCAGCAGGTCGTAGGCCATGGGGCTCACTTTGAAGGTGACCAGCATCCGCCGTTGCTGCCGCACGCCGATGGCGAAGACCTTGGGGCCGACCTTCCAGACGTCGGATCCGCCCCATTGCACGAGGTGTTGCGCGCCCGGCAGCGTGGCGCAGAAGCGGTTGAAGCGGTCCGGCGTCATGGCGCCGCAGCCCGGCTTGGCGCCTGGCCCAGGCTAAAGGCGGCGAGCAGGGCGCACAGCCCGAGCCAGGGCCAGGCCATGAGGCCGAAATGGGTCATCGCCAGCATCGCGGCGACGCAGAGACCGTGGCTGCCCGGCAGGAAGCAGGCGAAGGCGAGACCGGCGAAGAGCGGCCCGTAGGTCAGCACCGTCTGCAGCGTGGTGTCGCTCGTCATCATCGCCGCCATGCCGGCCTGCATGTCGAGCAGGCCGAAGAGCGTCAGCCCGAGCAGCCAGGCCGCGAGCCGCAGCAGCCCCTGTGGCGACCGCAGCAAAGCGGGGCAGGGCAGCAGCACGCCGAGCAGCGTCATCAGCGCCGCCATCCGCCCAACGGGCGCGAAATCGGCGGCGGCGAGGGCGAGCCCGGAGGCACCAGCGGGCGCCATCGGCATGTCGAAGACCCCCATCGGATGCAGTGCGAGACCGAGCAGGCTGGCAGCGGCGGCGGCGAGCACGGGCCAGCGCAAGCCGGAGACCCAGGCCGCCGTCATGGCACGGCTCCGCCGCGGGCGAGCGCCGTGGGCGCTTGGCCGGTCCAGCCCTTCATGGCGCGCCAGAAGACCGTGCTGTCGGCATAGCCCAGCGCCTCGGCGATCTGCGCGCAGGGCAGACGGCCGCTTTCCAGGTGATGTAGGGCGATCCGCTGCCGCTGTTCGCGCACGAGCGCTTGCAGCGAGGTGCCACCGGCCGCGAGCCGTCGCTGCAGCGTGCGCGGCGACAGGCCGAGTTCCGCCGCAATGCGCGGCAGCGTCACCGGCTGGTGGCCGAGCAGGATGGCGACGGCCGAGCGCACCTGTTCGCGCAGCGTCTCCTCCGGCGTTTCGCGCTCGGGCATCAGATCCTGCAGATGCCGCTCCAGCACGGCGATCAGCCCGGCATCCTCGTGGCGATGCAGATGCTCCGCCTCCGTCCGGTCCATCACCAGGCGGTTGCTCGGCTGGCCGAAGAAGATGGGGGCGCGGAAGATCTTCTCGAGTGCGGCGCCCTGGCCGGCATCGGCATGTTCGAAATGAACCGCGCGCGGCGCCCAGCGCGGGCGGAAGCCGAGGCGCACCAGCTGGCAGCTGGCGGCGAAGGTCAGCTCCGTATCCTGGCGCCGCGGCCAAAGCCGTGCATCGGAGAGCTGATAGACCCAGGAGACCGTATCCTCCTCCTCGACGAGGCCCGAAATGGTGCTGCCTTGCAGGGAGACGAGGAAGGCCGCCATGCGGCGGAAGGCGGCGGCGATGCTGCCCGAGGTGGTGAAAAGGATGCCGAGCGCGCCGATGTCGTTCGGCTTCATGGCAAGGCCGATCTCGCAGCCAAGCAGCGGCCGGCCGAGCGCTTCGGCAGCGTCTTCGAGCAGGCCGATATAGCGCGCGATGGGCACGCATTCGTACGGGTCCTGCAACTGCGCGCGGGACAGGCCGCGGCCATGCAGCAGACGGTCGAGCCGGGCATCCTCCTCCGGCAGAACCCGCAGCAGCATGGCGGGGACCGAGGCACGGATGGTCGCGAAGCGGGCAGGCGGGGTCGGGCGCGGCGGCATGGCGATACCTCGAGCGACGGAGGGACAGGCCTATGGCAAAGCAAGAGCCGTGCCGATTGGAAGCGACGACGAGCGGCCCGACTGGCGCGAATTATCGATCACCGGGCGCGTTTTGTCATTCGCGGCGTCACGCGCGCTCTCTAGCCTGGGCTGCCCCAGTGAAGGATCGCCCCATGGACGTCTCGGTCTCGATTTCGGCCTCCCATCCGCTCGATCTGCTCAGCCTCGAGGAGATCAGCGCCGCCGTCGCCATTCTGAAAGAGGCCCGGTCTCTGGGGCCGCGGCATCGCTTTCCGATCGTGCGGCTGGAGGAGCCGAGCAAGACCGAACTCTCCGCCTGGCGGGCGGGCCAGCCCTTGCCCCGCCGCGCCTTCCTCAACGTGATCGAGATGGATAGCGCCGAAGTGTCGGAAGCGATCGTCGATCTCACCGCCGGCACGGTCGCCGAACACAAGATCATACCGACGGGCGAGGCGCCCTACGGCCAGCCGCCGATCATGATCGAGGAATTCGAGCTGTGCGAGCGGCTGGTGAAGGCGGATGCCGGCTGGCGGGCGGCGGTGAAGCGCCGGGGCCTGACCGACGCCGATATCGACCTCGTGCAGGTCGATCCCTTCTCCTCGGGCTATTTCGGACGGGATTTCGAGAAGGGCCGCCGTATCGTGCGCGCCATCGCCTTCTGGCGCAGCGACATCCGCGACAATGGCTATGCGCATCCGATCGATGGCGTCGTCGCGGTCGTCGATCTCACGGCCGGGCGCGTGGTCGATCTCGTGGACGAGGAAAAGGCCGTGCCGGTGCCGCGCAAGCCGCACAACTATGGGCGCGAGGCCTATCCCGAGACGCGGACAGACGTGAAGCCGTTGAACATCGTGCAGCCGGAGGGGCCGAGCTTCACGGTGGAGGGCTATCAGGTGCGCTGGCAGGGCTGGAGCTTCCGCGTCGGCTTCACGCCGCGCGAAGGGCTGGTGCTGCACGAACTGGCGATTCAGGACGGGGAGCGTTTGCGCCCGGTGATGTTCCGCGGCTCCGTGACGGAAATGGTGGTGCCCTATTCCGACCCCTCACAGAACCATTACTGGAAGAGCGCTTTCGACGGCGGCGAATACGGGCTGGGCCGGCTTGCCAACAAGCTCGAACTCGGCTGCGACTGCCTCGGCCTCATTCATTATTTCGACGTGCCGGCGGCGGACGATCTGGGCCAGCCCTTCGTCATGAAGAACGCCGTCTGCATGCATGAGGAGGATTACGGCATCCTCTGGAAACACTACGAGTTCCGCAACAACATCTTCGAGGTACGGCGCTCGCGCCGCCTCGTCATCAGCTTCTTCGCAACCGTCGGCAATTACGACTACGGTTTCTTCTGGTATCTCTACCAGGACGGCACCATCCAGCTGGAAGCAAAGCTCACGGGCATCATCCAGACGACGGCGCTGGAAGACGGCGACAGCTACCCGGAAGGTGCGCTCGTCTCCGAAAATCTCGGTGGGCCTTCGCACCAGCATTTCTTCAGCGCGCGGCTGCACATGGATGTCGACGGCGGGCCGAACAGCGTGACGGTGCACGAATTCCATCCGCGCCCCTTCGGCGAGACCAACCCCCATGGCAACGCCTTCGACGTACGCGTGCGCACGTTGAAGACGGAAATGGAGTCACCCGACATCGCCGATGGCGTGACCGGGCGCTACTGGAAGGTGATCAACCCGAATGCCCGGAACGCCGTCGGGCGGCCGACCGGCTACAAGCTGGTTGCGACCCCAACGCCGGTGATGCTGGCGCAGGAGGGCTCCTACGTGCGTGCGCGCGGCGGCTTCGCCACCAAGCACGTCTGGGTCACGGCCTTCGACCCGGCGGAGAAATACGGCAGCGGCGACTATCCGAACAACAGCGCCGGTGGGGAAGGCCTGCCCAAATACGTGGCGCAGGACCGGCCGATCGAAAATGCGGACATCGTGCTGTGGCATTCCTTCGGCCACACCCATGTCTGCAAGCCGGAGGACTTCCCCATCATGCCGGTGGAATATGCTGGTTTCACGCTCAAGCCGAATGGCTTCTTCGACACCAACATCGCGATGAACCTGCCGCCGGCACCGAATCATCAGAGCGTCGACAATCGCGCCTGCTGCGGCAGCGCCGCGCCTGCCGAGGCAAAGGGCTGCGGCTGCGGGGATTGAGGAGAGCGGGCGGCTGATCGTCAGGATCTGCCGCCCACGCCGTCACGCCCGGCCCCGAGCCGGGCATCCACTTGTCGGGGCGCCCCAACCGGGTAGATCCCGGCTCAAGGCCGGGATGACGCGCCGTTTGCAGGATTACCCCGCGCGGCCGAAGCGGAACCGGCCGCGCAGATTACCCCATTGCTGGTCGGCGGTGACGCCGATGAGGATGACCGCGCCCATCACCGCGAAGTTGAGCGAGGACGGGATGCCGAGCAGGTTGACGAGGTTCTGCAGCTCCTGCAGCAGCACGACGCCGAGGATGACGCCGACCAGCGAGCCTTCGCCGCCACGCAGGGAGAAGCCGCCCAGTACCGCCGCCGCGATGGCGTAGAGCTCGTAGAAATTGCCCTGGCTCGCCGGCGTGATGGAGCTGGTGTACATCGCGAAATACATGGCGGCGATCGCCGTCAGAATCTGGCAGATGACATAGGCCCAGATGATCACGCGCGTGGTGCGGATGCCCGAATAGCGGGCAGCCTCCTCGTTCTTGCCGACGGCGAAGAGATGCCGCCCGAAGACCGAACGGTGCAGCACCACCCACATCACGGCGCCGATGATGAGCATGGCGATGAAGGAATGCGGCACGCCTGCGGTCCGCCCCGTCGTCAGCCAGTCGAGCGCGGGGAAATCCTGCCCGAAGCCGAAGCCCGCCGTCGCGTCCTTGGTATAGAAGCGCGCGATGCCGCGATAGATGAGCAGGCCGCAGAGGGTCACGATGAAGGGCTGGAGCCGTAGCTTGGTGATGAGCAGGCCATGCGCGAGGCCCAACAGCACGCCGAGCGCCAGCATCAGCACCACGGCTAGCGGCCAGGGCACGCCCTCCACCGCGATGAAGTCGACGAAGAGCACGCCGATCAGCGCGATGACGGAGCCGACGGAGAGTTCGATGCCGCCGGTGATGATGACGAAGGCCTGGCCGATTGCCGAGATGCCGAAGAGGCCCACCAGATTCGCGGTGTTGGAGATGTTGATCGGCAGCAGGAAGCGCGGGTTGAGGATCGCGACGATGATGCCGACCACGATGATGAGCGTGAGAAGGCCGAGATCTTTCTTGTTCATGCCGCGTCTTTTCCGTGGAGAGGTTTGCCGACCGCGAGAAGCAGGACGTTCTCCTCGCTGAAATCGGCGCGTTCGAGGAAGCCGGAGATACGGCCTTCATGCATGACGGCGATCCGGTCGGAGGCGCCGATCACCTCCTCCATGTCGCTCGAGATCATCAGGATGGCGACGCCGGCATCGGCGAGGCCGCGCATCAGACGGTAGATCTCCGCCTTCGCCCCGATGTCGATTCCGCGTGTTGGCTCGTCGAAGATCATGACGCGCGGCTTCATGGCGAGCCACTTGGCGAGCACGACCTTCTGCTGATTGCCGCCGGAGAGGGCGCGCGCCGGGGTCGAGATCTTGTCCGCCTTGATCGCGAGGTGGCGCCGCTGCGCCTCCGCCGTCTCCGCCTCCATTCGGCGAGAGACCATCCAGCGCTTCGCATGTGCCCGCAGATTGGGCAGAGAGATGTTCTCCGCGATCGGCAGATCGAGCAGCACGCCGCAGAGCTTGCGATCTTCGGGCACGAGGAAGATGCCCCGCTTTACCGCATCCGCCGTGTCCCGCAGGCGCAGCGTCTCGCCATCCAGGGTAATGCTGCCGCCCTTCGCATGATCGATGCCGAAGAGCACGCGGGCGAGTTCAGTGCGCCCTGCGCCGACGAGACCGGCAAGGCCGAGGATTTCGCCGCCATGCAGGTCGAGATCGACAGCCTGGCCCGGATAGGTCGGCGTGCGGATGCTGCGTGCCGAGAGCACGACCGGCCCGGGTGTATGGCCTTCGGCGCCGGGATTTCGTTTCAGGTCCCGCCCAATCATGAGCTTGACCATCCGGTCGTGGGTGATTTCCGCGCGGGCGAGGGTGCCGGCAAGCCTGCCGTCGCGCAGGCCCACCACGCGATCGGCGGCGCGTTCGATCTCGTGCAACCTGTGCGTGATGAAGATGACCGCGATGCCATGCGCCTTCAAATCGGCGATGACGGAGAGCAGCTTTTCTGTCTCGGCGAGCGGCAGGCTGGACGTTGGCTCATCAAGGATGACGAGACGTGCATCCATCGACAGCGCCTTGGCGATCTCCACCATCTGGCATTGCGCGATGGAGAGGGAGGAAACGGGCGTCGCTGGCCCGAAATTGGCGCCGACGCGGGCGAGGAGGGGCGCGACGGCGGCGCGCTGGGCGCGGGTGTCGACCAGCGGCAGCGGGCCGCCGCGATGCTTCTCGCGCCCGATCAGCACGTTCGCGGCAACGTCGAGATTGTCGAAAAGATTGAGTTCCTGGTGGACGAAGGCGATGCCCGCGCCCATGCTTTCGGCCACGCCGAAGCTCGCTTGCGGTGTGCCGTCGATGGTGATGCTGCCGCTGTCGGCGGCGATGACGCCGCCCAGGATCTTCATCAGCGTGGACTTGCCGGCGCCGTTCTCGCCGATGATGCCGATGACTTCACCTGGCCGGACTTCGAGCGAAAAATCGATCAGCGCATGGACGGCGCCATAGGATTTGCTGACGTGTTCGAGGACGAGCCAGGGCGCCGCGGCCTCTGCGGGCGCAGGGGCAATCGTGTCATTCATGATCCGTTCCTGCCCGGAAGAGAGAGACGGGCCGCGCCGGGGACGACGCGGCCCCAGGCATCACTGGCCGCTCATGGCCTTCTGCTCCGCCGCATAGGCGTCGACCGTGTCCTTGCTGACGATCTTGGTCGGGATGATGTCGAGACCGTTCGCCGGGATGGCGGACTTGTCACCCTTCAGGTAGGCGGCCATCATCTTCATGCCTTGATAGGCCCAGACGAAGGGCTGCTGCACCACGGTGCCCGCGATGGTGCCTTCCTTGACGCCGCCGAGGGTGACCGGATCACCATCGAAACCGACGACGGTCACCTTGCCGAGCTGGCCCGATTCCTTCAGCGCCGCGTAGATCTGCGGCGTGTTGTAGGAATAGAAGCCGACGAGACAGGTGATGGAGGGATTGGCGACCAGCGTGTCCGAAACGTTGGACTTGGCGCGCGTCATGTCCATGTCGTCGCCGCGCACGTCGACCAGGGTGATGCCGGTGCCCTTGAGGCCTTCCTTGAAGCCCTGGATACGCTCACGCGCATTGTCCGCGCCGAGGAGACCGACGAAGCCCATGCACTTGCCGCCGTTCGGCATGGCCTTCTTCGCGATCTCGGCAGCCTGCTCGCCGGCGAGCACGTTGGAGGAGCCGACATAGGCGATGCGCTTGGTCTGCGGCGCGTCGCTGTCCGTCGTGAAGAGGGCGAGCTGGCCCGCGAGCTTGTCGAATTCGCCCGTAGAGTTCTTCGGATCGACGGCGGAGACGATGATGGCCTTCACGCCGGCGGCGGCCAGGTTGTCCATCAGCTGGTTCTGCGAGGCGACGGTTGCCTGATCGGGATATTGCAGTTCGAGCTTGTAATCCGGCAGTTCGGCCTGGGCCTTCTTCACGCCAGCCGCCGCAGCCTTCCAGAAGTCGGAAGCGCCGTTGGTGACGAAGACCATGGTGGGCTTGGACTCCGCTTCCGCGGAGACGAGGGCGGAACTTCCGAGCAGCAGGCCACCCGCAAGGGCGACCGCGAGTTTCATCGAGGACGTCATTCTGTGCTCTCCCCCGCCGCCTCTTTGAGGCGACATTTTTGTTTACTTGCGCGACTTTTGCGTCCGCGTCTCCGTTCTGCACTCCGGCGGCCGACGCAAAAATCTTATTAATTGGGAAGTTTTCCTCCTGTCAACGCGGGTCTTGCAGTCAAACTGCGCGCATTTTGCTACAATAATGAAATTTGGCGTGACTTATCAGAGGGCTGGCCAATCCCGGTATGATTGCCGCGCGCCGGCACGGCGCATGGCGCGCGGAGCACCGGGCGCGTGCGCGTTTGACCCGTCACCCAGCCGTCTGAGCGGCGTGGCGCCGACCCAGGTGGAAGGGAAAGGGCGCCAGTAGCAGGCCCATGCACCAGCCGAGGTAGAAGCGCAGGTCGATCCACAGTTCCTGCCAGGTATAGAGGCGGAACGCGGTGAGGCGGCTTGCCGCCAGCAGCAGATCGACCGCGTGGGCGAGCAGCAGCCAGATCGCGCCCGCGACCAAGATGTCGCGGGCGACGCGGGGAAAGAACCGTTCGGAGGGGCTGCGTCGCAGCTGTCGGTAGCCGAGCAGGAGGAAGGCCGTGCACGGCAGCGCCGTGGTCATGGTATCGGCGAGCGACCAGCTGAAGATCCAGGCGGCGCCGAAGGGCATGAGGAGCGCCACGACTCCGGCAGGCCAGGCCGCGCGGTCCTTGGCCGCGGCGAGCCAGGCCAGGGTGGTGCAGAAGGGCACGATCGCCCAGGACAGTGCGATCTGCAGCCCGAGGGCGAGCCCTGCCTTGCGCAGGTCGTGCTGCTCGGCATGAGTCGCGAGAAAGGCCGTCATCGCATCATGCAGACAGACCGAGGCGAGGGCGAAGGCGACGCCGGCGGCCGCGGCGAAGAGCGGGCTATAGGCCTCCGGGCCACCATGCTTGTGGCCGAAGAGCGCATGGCGCGCGCGCTCCATCGCGGGTTCGATGCAGAAGGTGAGGATGAGGCCGATCAGGAGGGCCGAGGCGGCATCACCCCAGCTGAAGTGATGGGCGACGACGCGGGCGCCGCGCCAGATGAATTCCGGCGTCATGGCGCAGACCGAAACCCAGAGTGCGGCGGTCAGGGCATTGCCGAAGACGGTGACCGGGCGGGGTGTTGGAATCGTCATCTCGTCACCGTCCGGCCGTCTCGCCACTTTGGTTGTGTTCTCGCCTTGTCTCAGAAGTCACGCAGATTGTCGCGTAGTTGAGCGTGGCGGTATTCGGTACGGACGAGGCCGCGCGCTTGCAGCGCAGGCACCAGCCCGTCCGCGATTTCCGCAACCGCGCGGCGGGTGATGGCGGGCAGCGAGATCAGGAAGCCATCGCCGCCCACGGCTTCCATGGCAGCTGCCATGCTATCGGCGACCCGCTCCGGGCTGCCCACCAAGCGCAGGGATTTTCCACTCGCGCCGAAGGCGGCCATGGCCTCGCGCAGGCTGCGGTCGCCCGCGAAGCGGCGGAATTCGTCGAGCGACTGCTGATGACCATTGGTCCGCAGGTCGAGCTGGCTTACCGGTGTGTCGAGATCGAAGGCCCCGAAATCGATGTTGGTGATCTTGCCGAAGAAGGCGAGGGCGCGGGAGAGATCCCCGGCCGCCTGCTCCGCCCGGCGCCGCGCTTCGGCCTCGGCTTCGGCGTCCGAGGCGCCGAGGATGGGAGAGACGAGGAACAGCACCTTGCAGTCGTCCGGATTGCGGCCCAGCGCATGCATGCGGGCGCGGACGTCCGCGCGGTAGCTGCGCATGGCATCGACACCGTTCGCCGAGGCGACGATGGTATCGGCATGCCGCGCGGCGAATTGCCGCCCCCGGTCCGAGCCGCCGGCCTGGGCGATGACCGGCCGGCCCTGCGGTGCAGGCCCGGCATTCAGCGGCCCGCGGCTCTTGAACCAGCGGCCTTCGAAATCGAGACTGCGGACGCGGGCCGGGTCCACCAGCCGGCCGGTGGCAGGGTCGGCGATCACCGCGTCCGGTGCCCAGCCCGCCCACAGCCCGTTAACGACGGCCATGTATTCCTCGGCCATCTCGTAGCGGAGGTCGTGCTCGGGCATGGCCGGCAGGCCGAAGTTGCGCGCCGCGAAATCGGAACTGCCGGTCACCATGTTCCAGCCGATGCGGCCGTCCGACACCTGGTCCAGCGTCGTCATCAGGCGGGCGAGAAGATACGGCGGATAGGCGAAGGTGCCGAAGGTCGGGACGATGCCGATATGGCGGGTGGCCTGGGTCAGCAGGGTCGCGACCACCGAGGGGTCTTGCCGGGGAACGGAGATGCCGCGTTCGAGATAGATGTCTCGTTTGCCTTCGAAACTTTCGCCGACATAGGAGGAGTCTTCGATCAGCACGTAATCGAAGCAGGCGCGTTCGAGGCTGCGGGCAAGGTCGATGAAGAGATCGGGCTTCTGCCAGTCGCGGCCGATGGCACCGGACCAGGGATGGCCCCAGCCATGCACGCTCGATCCTTCCAGGAACCAGGCGAGATGAAACGGTGCGGTGGGCAAAGGCATCATCCTTGGCATTGGACACCGCAAGCTAACGACGGCACAGGGGGCTTCGTCCAGTCATTGCTCTGATGATTGCCGAGACAATTTCCGAACCCGTTCGTGGAGCGGGCCGGAGAAGACGACGCCGGCCGGATGGATGGGCAGCCCGCCCGCGGCCAGCGCCTCTGCGCTCCAGGTGTTGCAGGTGTGGAGCAGGCCGTAGCGCTGGCGCGCCTCATAGAACAGGCTGCCGGACCAGTTCCCTTCGCCGATGTAGCGGGGCGCGCCCTGCGGCGTCGTCGCGAAAGACCGCCAGAGGAAGGCGGAGAGGCCGGCTGCGCCGCCCGGCGGTAGCGCGAGGGTGGTGACATGCGCGGCGCCATAGGCGGTGGCGGCATCGGTGCCGACGGCGCTGACCTCGATCGCCGCCGGGCCGGGGAAGGGGCCGATGATCCATTCGCCCAGCGTATGGGCGGGTGCGATGATGAAGGTGCGCTTGCCATAGCCGAAGACGAGGGTGCGCGCCCCGGGGAAGAGGCTGCGGAAGCGCGAGAGCGGCCCCGTCGCTTCGTCTGCCGGCAGGGCGATATCCGTGTGCCAGCCATGGGTGACGAGGGCGACCTGGCCGTCGCCTTCGCTGGCAAGGGCGATGGTCGCCGGCGGCGGCCCGGCGCAAGCGGAAAGCGCCAGGGCCGCGGCCAAGAGAGGGAGCGAGAAACCGCCGGGGCGCGCTGCCCCGCAGCGGCGTTGCAGCCTCAGGGGCAGCTGGTGCCGGTGCCCGGGCCGCACTGCGTCTGCTGGCCATTCGGCATGATGATGTAGGTCTTGCTCGGCGCGGTGCTGCCGCCGCCGAGGGAGGAGCTGCAGCCGGCGAGCGCCAGGCCGAGTGCGGGCAGCAGGATCAGTGCAAGGCGCATGGCGCGGATGCTCCGGGGGGCGGGCGTGAAGGGAAAGCCAAAGGGACGCAGCGGACAGCGACCCGGCTGCGCCACGCCCTCAGTATCCGTCGCAGCCGATGGGTGCAAGAGGCTGGAAAGGTTCGGAGATATCGCTTGTGAGACCGCTGCGCCGCCGTTCCTCAGGCGCGGGTGATCCCTGCAGGAAACGGGGGCATTCCTTGCTTTAAATCAATGAGTGTTCTAACCAAGTTACAGTAAAATGACGTCGCTTCTGATGGAGACGACCGATGCGGATGGCTCTGACGGCTTGCGGATTGGCTCTGGCGGCGATGGTCTCGCCCGCGGCGGCTCTGACTCTCGATAGCCCCACCAGCGGTGCTTTCGCGGAGCATGTGTCTGCGGTCAACGGCCTGAGCAATGCCACGCTGCTGATCGTGCGCCATGCCGAGAAGACCGGCTTCGGTACCGGCCTGTCCCCGGCGGGCGACATGCGCGCCCAGGTCTATGCGCGCTACTTCCGCCATTTCACGCTGGACGGTGACCGCCTTCAGATCGATTCGCTGGTTGCGGCCAAGGATACCGAGAACAGCGCCCGCCCGCGCCTGACGCTGGAGCCGCTGAGCCTCGAGACCGGGATGGAGATCGCCCAGCCCTGCGCGGATCATGCCGTGGGCCAGCTCGTCGCTTGGCTGAAGGCGCAGCCGGCCAATGAGACGACGCTGATTTCCTGGCATCACACGAAGATGGCCAAGCTGCTGGCCGCCCTCGGCGCCGATCCCACGGCGATCCTGCCCAATGGCCGCTGGCCGGATGACGTCTTCGACTGGGTGGTGGCGCTGCGCTTCGATGCCCAGGGTAAGCTCATCCCGTCGGAAACCCAGGTGGTGCGGGAACCAGCCGCGGTGAACGACGTGGTGTGGAAGACCATGGGCCATCCGGTGATCCGCCCGTTGGACGATCAGGTGGAACCCGCGGGTTCGGCCGTGGAGCGTCTGGCCGAACGGTGAGACGGAAAGCCGGGGCGCCGCGGCGGCGACGGCGGCGTCAGCCCCCGGCTTCCTGCCGCTGGGCGCCTCTCACCACCACGTCCTCCGACCGGCGCAGATGCCGGTCGAGTTCGGCGCGTGCACCGGCAATGTCCCCCATTTGCAGGTGGCGCGCGAAGATCGCGTGGGTCGTTCGCGTATCGGCGACGTCTTCCGGCACATAAACGCGCACCAGCAAGAGACGGATTTCCGCCATGAGTGCTCGATGGATGGCGCAGAGCCGGTCTGAGCCGTGGATCGCGACGATCGCGCGGTGAACCGCGACATCTGCGTCGCTCATCTCCGGCCCCGTGACGGTCGGGGGCAGGGCCACCAGATCGGTGATCGTCGTCATCAGCGCCTCCCGCAGGTGGGCAGGCGCGCTGGGCACCGCATCGACCGCCGCAAGTTCGATGACGCGCCGCGCGGCGAAAATGTCTCGCACCTCGGTCGAGGACAGCTTGGTGACCTGCACCCCCTTGAAGGAGGTGCGCGTCAGCAGCCCCTCGGCGACCAGAAGGCTGATCGCTTCGCGCAAGGTGTGGCGGGAGACACCGAAGGCCGCGGTGAAATCCAGCTCAGGAATATGGGTGCCAGGCGCGAGCGCCCCGCTGGCGATCTCGGCCCGCAGTGCCGCGGCAACGCGCATCGGCGTCGTCTCGCGTTCGAGCGCGAAGACGCGCGGCTTCGGCCGGGGGGCGTGCGCGTCGTTCATGGGCGGACCATCGGGGCGGATGACGGGAAAGATCGAGCAAAGGCGAGCATAAAAACGGTTCTAAAAGTGCTGTGAGGCGGAACAATGGCAGGGCGTATCAATGCGATGCAACGCCGAAGAGCGTCAAATGGGGCGTGCGATGCGCCCCCATGCAGGTCATAAGACACCGCGCCTGCAATTGGTGAATTGGCCCGCGCGCCCATATAGCGCCGCGTGCGCAACCGCATGTCCTGTGTGACCTTTGACGCGAAGGGAAGGCCCTTGTCCGGAGACGTCGCCCAGCCTGCTGCCTTAGCCCGTGTGAAGGCACCCACCCGCCATGGCGCAGCGGCGGGCATCGCCTGGCTCCTCAACCCGCTTTACCGGCTCTACGAAGCGCGGCTCGAACGTGAAATCGCCGGTACGGCCGTGCCACGGCACATCGGCATCGTGCTGGATGGCAATCGTCGTTATGCCGCTCGGGCGGGATGGGCGCAGGCGCAAGAAGCCTACCGCCTTGGAGCCCAGAAGCTGGACGAGGTGATCGCCTGGTGCCGCGGTCTCGGCATTCCCGCCGTCACCCTCTGGGTCTTCTCCACCGACAATCTGGCCCGCCCCTCGGACGAGGTGGACGGGATCATGGCCGCGATCGAGGACAAGCTGCGCAGCCTGGCCGAGGACCCGGAACTGCATGCCCAGCGCGTGCGCGTGCGCGCCATTGGCCGGCTGGACCAGCTGCCGGCGCGTACCCGCGCCGTCATCCGCGAGGCGGAGGAGGCGACGGCCGGCTACGACGGCATGGCGTTGCACATCGCCATCGCCTACGGGGGGCGCGAGGAGATCGCGGACGCGGTGCGCGGCATGCTGACGGCGGCGGCGGCGGAGGGGCAGTCTCTCGCACAAGCCGCGGCCGCGGTGACGCCGGAGCGCATTGCCCGCTACCTTTACCTCGCCGATGCGCCGGAGCCCGACCTCATCATCCGCACCAGCGGCGAGGTGCGGTTGTCCGGCTTCCTCCTGTGGCACAGCGCGCGCAGCGAGTTCTATTTCTCGGACGTGCTGTGGCCGGCCTTCCGCCGGGTGGATTTCCTGCGCGCCGTTCGCGCCTTCCAGCAGCGCGACCGCCGTTTCGGCCGCTGATCCGCACCTTCGGTTGACGCTGGCATTTCTCTGACCTAAGTCAGATAAATGCCGCTCGATCCGATCACCCGCGTCCGCCGCTTCAACCGTGCCGTCACCTCCGCCGTGGGCGCGCTCGATTCCTCCTTCCTCCGCCGCGGCCGGCCGCTCGGCGTCGCCCGTGTCCTCAACGCCATCGGCCATGGCCGGCAGGAAGTGGCCGCGATCCGCGACTATCTCGGCCTCGATTCCGGTCTGATGAGCCGGCTGCTGCGCTCGCTGGAGCAGGAGAAGCTCGTGACGGTGCAAGCCGCGCCGGAGGATGCACGGCGCCGCCAGGCGCGGCTGACCCCTGCGGGCCAGGCCGAATTCGCCGCCTACGAGCGGCTTTCGAACCGTCAGGCCAAGGCGATCCTCGGCCGCCACGGCCGGCCGGAAAGGCTGCTGGCGGCGATGGACCTCGTGGCCGCCACGCTGTTGCAGGACCGCATCGAGATGCAGGAGGTGGACCCGCGCCGTCCGGAGGCGCGGGAATGTCTGGAGGCCTATTACGCCGAACTCGCGCAGCGCTTCGAACGCGGCTTCGACGTCTCGCTGTCGCGCGACCCCGAGGCCGCCGCGATGATGCGGCCGCGCGGTGCCTTCCTGCTCGCGATGGCGGACGGCATGCCCCTCGGCTGTGTCGGCCTCAAGGGCACCGGACCGGACTATGCCGAGATCAAGCGGCTGTGGGTGGCGCCCGCGGCCCGCGGCTTGGGCCTCGCGCACCGGCTGATGGCGGCGGCGGAAGAGGCGGCGCGCAGCCGCGGCATCACCACGCTGCGGCTCGACACCAACAGCGCCTTGCCGGAGGCGGTGGCCCTGTATCGCAATACCGGCTGGACCGAGATCCCCCGCTTCAATGACGATCCCTATCCCGACTTCTTCTTCGAGAAACGGTTGGACGCCGGGGATGGAGAGAGGGCCTGAAGGCAAAGGCTCTGTGGCGGCGTCGCCAGGCTGCGCAAGCCATCATCGCCGCCAGGAAAGGACGCCCCAGCGCGGCACAATGCGAAACTAAAACAAGTGACAAGCGCACCTGCGCTACGGCACAAGGCTGGTATCGTCATCCCCTGGGTATGAGCAGCCAAGCGTGGTCACTGATATTGCAACGGTCTCGGCGGAACGTCCGGCCCTCGCGACTGCGATTATGACGAGGATCATGCTCTGCGAAGGCAATGATCAGGATTTCGCCCAATGGCAGTCGCACTTTACCAGGGCGGCGGCGGATTGCCCGGGGTTTGTCAGTCTTGAAATCATCCCGGCTTTTCCGGGCGCCCCCGACTGGCGCGTGATCCAGCGGTTTGAATCGGAGAGCGCCCTCGCGCATTGGCAGAGTTCCGCGGCCCGCGCAGACTTGTTGGGGGCCGTGCGTGCGATGTCGGCCGACCGGGACGCCGGTTTTTGGGACGAAGTGGCGCCGGATTTCCACTCTCTGAATAGCGTTACGGAAGTGATCACGACCGACGTCGAGCCTGGGCAGGAGGTGGCCTTTCAAAGCTGGGCGGAACGGATGCAAGCCCACCAATCGACCTTTCCGGGCTATATGGGCACGCTCATTCAGGCACCGATCATGCCCGCGATGCCCTATTGGACCACGCTGGTTCGTTTTTCTACGCCCGCACAGCTGGAAGCGTGGCTTGCCTCTGAGGAGCGGGCGTCCCTCCTGCAAGCGGCCGATCCCCGCGTACAGCGATGGAAGAGCAGGCGGCTCAACAATCCGTTCGGAGGTTGGTTTCCCGCCGAGCCGAACGCACCCCCGCCCGCCGCCTGGAAGCAGACCTGCCTCGTGCTGCTGGTGCTGTTCCCGGTGGTGATGCTGGAAATCCGGTTTTTGATGCCACGTCTGGCCCATGCGCCTCTGGCGATCTCGACCTTCATCGGCAATGCCATCAGCGTCTCCCTGGTATCCTGGCCGCTGATGAAGCTTGCGATCGCCTCGCTCGGCTGGTGGCTCAATCCCAATCCACAGCAGCGCCTGCGGATGGAAGTGCTGGGCATCGGGACAATTGTATTACTTTATGTTTTTGAAATAATGTTTTTTTGGGCTCTATAATAAGATCACGCCGTCAGATCGCTCTGGCGCGCGCTTGTGCCTGATGTCTTCGAACCGGTACCAGAAAGATAACAATATGTCTGATGATGACGACATCAAGTTCATGGCTCGCGCGATAGAGCTTTCCCGGATCACCTCCTTGGTCGAGAGCGCGGGCGGCGTTTTCGGTTGCGTAATCGTGAAGGATGGAAGGATCATCGGCGAAGGGGCCAATCGCGTTGTCGCGGAGATGGACCCCACCTGGCACGGCGAGATGGAAGCGATCCGCAATGCCTGCAAGGCGGAAGCCAGCTTCAAGCTCGAAGGCGCCACCCTTTATACCAGCGCCGAACCTTGCCCCATGTGCATGGCGGCGACCTACTGGGCCGGGATCAGCAAAGTCTTCTATGCGGCACAGATCGAGGACGCGTTCGAATACGGCAATTTCGACGACAGCAAGATCTACTCCGAACTTCGCAAGCCGGTCGATCAGCGCGAAATTCCCATCAAGCAGATCATGCGCGCCGAGGCTGTCGAGGTCTGGAAGGAGTATCAAAAGAAGACAGACAAGGTCCAATACTGAGACCGGCCGGAACCCCCTAGAGCGCGTCATTGCCGGGCGGCCCTGCCCGGTGATGACGAAGAGATAACGATCCCTATTCGAGTGCTTTCTTCGAGACGCAACTTGTGTCGTCCTCCCAATAGGGCGGGTCGCCGAAGCATTCGCGCAGATGCGCGACCAGGCGGCGCAGTTTCGTCGATGGCTCTCGCCCCTGGGCATGGCCGATGAAGAGAAAATCGGGTGCTGGGGCTGCTTCGAGCGGCACGGCCACCAGATCGCCGGCCTTGACCGCCGGGCCCGCGATGAAGGCGGGCAGCATGGCGAGGCCGAGGCCCGCGATCGCCGCATCCCGCATCATGTCTCCATTGTTGACCGCGAGGGACAGCCGCGCGCGGATCGAGACCGGTCCTTCGGGCGTGTGAAAGCGCCAGTCACCCGCCCCGCGATTGGTGTAGTAGATTCCGCGGTGCCTTGAGAGATCGTCGAGCGTCCGCGGTGTGCCATTGGCCGCCAGATAATCCGCCGAGGCGGTGAGCATGCGGCGGCTCTCCGCCAGCGTCCAGACGATCAGCCGGCTATCGTCGATCGGACCATGCCGGATGATCGCGTCATGGCCGCTGGAGGCAATGTCGATCTGCCGATCATCGAGATCGAGCGTCAACTGCACGTCGGGATGGGCTTTGAGGAACGGATAGAGCGCAGGTCCGAGGTGCAAGCGGCCGAAGGTTACCGGTGCCGCGATGCGCAAGGGGCCACTCAACGTGCCCCGGCGCTCGGCAATATCGGCTGTGGCCTCGGCCAGATCACGCATGACACGGGTCGCGCGCGGAAAAAAGGCGTTGCCATCTTCGGTGAGTGCCAGCCTGCGCGTGCTGCGATGGAGGAGCCGCGCGCCGAGCGAACGTTCGAGTTCCGACAGCCTTTCACTCACCACGGAGGTGGAAAGGCGGAGATGGCGCGCCGCCGCACTCAGCGATCCATGTTCGACGGTCGCAATGAACGCTTCGATGCCCTCGATCCGGATCATCTTTCGGCAATCCCGAATTATAAAAACGTATTCTGGTCACTAATCGTAAGGATCGCGCAAGAGCATCTTCCCTCATGACATCACGTTCCATCGTCAGAACAGGGAGATGCATCATGAGCCGTCTACGCGACAAGGTCGCGATCGTGACCGGGGCCAGCGCCGGAATCGGTCATGCCACTGCCCGTCTCTTCGCTCAGGAAGGCGCGCGGGTCATCGTCGGTGCCCGCCGGCAGCCCGAACTCGACAGTCTCGTCGGCGAGATCACGGCGGCCGGTGGTCTCGCCCGGGCACTGGCCGGGGACGTGCGGGACGAGGCGTTCCACGAAGCGCTGGTGCGTGCCGCGGTCGAGACCTTCGGCAGGCTCGACATCGCCTTCAACAATGCGGGCGTGATCGGAGAGGCGGGGCCCAGCACCGCGGTGTCGGCTCAGGGCTTTGCCGATACGGTCGCGGTCAACCTCACCGCCTCTTTCCTCGCCGCCAAGCATCAGATCGCCGAGATGGTCAAGCATGGCGGTGGGTCCGTCATCTTCACCTCGACCTTCGTGGGCCACACCTTCTCCTTTCCGGGCGTGGCAGCCTATGCCGCGAGCAAATCCGGCCTCATCGGCCTGACGCAGGCCCTGGCCGCGGAATTCGGGCCGCAGCAGGTGCGCGTCAATGCGGTCCTACCAGGCGCGGTGGATACCGACATGTATCGTGACATGAACGGCACCGCCGAGAAGCAGGCCTTTATCACCGGCCTGCATGCCCTGAAGCGGGTGGCGCAGCCGGATGAAATCGCCCGCGCGGTTCTCTATCTCGCGTCGGACGAGGCCAGCTTCGTCACCGGTACCGCCTCCTTGGTTGACGGCGGGATTTCGATTACGCGTACTTGAGCGGCTAGCCGTAGACAGAAGGAACAGCGTCGATGGATCTTCAACTTCAGAGCAAGCGCGCGCTCGTCACCGGCAGTACGGCGGGCATCGGCCATGCCATCGCCCGCGCGCTCGTCGCGGAGGGTGCCCATGTCATCGTCAATGGCCGCAGCCAGGAGGCGGTGGACCGTGCAGTCTCCGAACTCGCCCAGGCCGGCGAGGGCCGCGTCGACGGATTCGCCGGTGATCTCGGGACCGAGGACGCGGCCCTCGCATTGATCGACCGGTTTCCCGAGATCGAGATTCTGGTCAACAATCTCGGCATCTTCGAGCCGAAGCCCTTCGAAGAGATACCGGATGCCGACTGGCGGCGCTTCTTCGAGGTGAACGTGATTTCGGGCACGCGGCTCGCCCGCCTCTACCTTCCTGCGATGCGCGCACGGAACTGGGGCCGGATCATCTTCATTTCCAGTGAAAGCGGCGTGCAGATCCCGGCCGAGATGGTGCATTACGGGGTAACCAAGGCAGCACAAATCGCGGCCGCGCGCGGTATCGCCGAATCCGTCGCCGGCACCGCCATCACCGTTAACAGCGTGCTGCCAGGGCCGACGAAATCCCGCGGGGTCGTCGACTTCATCGATACCTTGGCGCAGTCGGACGGCAAGACCGCCGATCAGATCGAGACCGAGTTCTTCGAGCACGTCCGGCCGACCTCGCTGATCAAGCGCTTCGCGACACCGGAAGAGGTCGGGTCGCTGGTTGCCTATGTGGCGAGCCCACTTACCGCCGCAACCAATGGCGCCGCCCTGCGTGTGGATGGCGGCGTGGTCAAGAGCGCCTTCTGATCGGCCGGAGATCTGTCACCAACCCGTGGAGAGATCCGGCATCCACGCCTAACTGCTCCTTCAGCGCGATCCGTCCCTTCGGCGTGACCTCAACCGCGCGGGAGGCGGCCGTGCGCCGCAGCCACCCTTGCGCGCACAGCAGGGACATAAACTGCGTGCCCAAGGGGCCGGCGAGGTGGTGCTCGCGCTCCGTCCAATCGAGGCATTGCCTGGCGAGGCCGCGGCGGCTCGGTTTGATCTGGCCGACATCGAGGCCAAGGCGCGCGAACCAGGCGGCGCCCTCGGCCGTGACCGCATAGCGTTTCTCGGGTAGCGCCGCGAGGAGGCCGCGCGCCTCCAGGGCCTGGGTGAGGGCGACGCCCAATCGTCCGGCCAGATGATCATAGCAGCAGCGGGCGAAGTGTAGCCGCTGCGCCTCCGGGCTCGGTGCCCGGCGCCGCACCGTCCCGGCCGGCCCGATGGCGGCCAGAGTCTCCAAGGCCAGGGCGACGTGCGGCCCCGCCAGCCGGTAGTAGCGATGCCGGCCCTCGCTCTCCACGGTCAGCACGCCCCCGGCCAGCAGCTTGCCGAGATGGGAGCTTGCCGTTTGCGCCGTGATGCCCGCGGCATGAGCCAGTTCACCGGCCGGCTGCGCCCGTCCGTCCAGCAGGCGGGTGAGCATGGCGGCGCGCGCGGGATCGGCGATCAGGAAGGCAGCGGTGGCGAGAGTGGGCTGCGGGTCCATCGGGGTCTCCGGTCAAGAGGTGCCACCCTAGCACTGCCGTCGTCCCGATGTTTCGACCCGGGTCGAAGCATCGGGCGGCCCGCGCCGCCTAAGCTCCCTGCCACACGCCGATGAGGAGACACCGATGATGACCGACCTGACCGACGCCGCCATCCGCCATGTCTATGATCGCTGGCACGACACGGTCCGCGCTCGCGATCTGCCAGGTTTGATGGCGCTTTATGCCGAGGAGGCGGTTCTGGAAACGCCCTTGATCTTGGTGACGCTGCCGGACAAGGCGGAGGGCATCCTGCACGGTAAGCCCGCCATCCGCGCCTTTTTCGAGGCCGGCTTTCGCACGCTGCAGAGCGATCTCGCCCGCTGGCATCGCAGCGGGACCTTCTTCTCCAACGGCCGCCAGCTCATCTGGGAATATCCGCGCGCCACGCCGCAGGGCGACCAACTCGATCTGGTCGAGGTGATGGACATCGCGGAAGGACGGATCACCCATCACCGGGTCTATTGGGGATGGGTCGGGTTCAGGGCGCTGACGGCCGGCGCTGGTCTGGCGGCAGCCGCCGCGCCTCAATAGGGCGGGGCGCGGCGGGCGCGCTGGGCGCGCGCCGCTTCGGTCCACCAGGCGAGGTCTTCGGCGAAGCGGGGAAAGGCACGGGCGAGGGAGTCCCCCGCCGAGCCCGTGGGCCTGCCTTCGGCATCCAGTGTCGCGGCGATGGGGCCGACCGCGATGGTCGAGGAGATCACCACCATGCCCATCTCCGAGAGGGTGCCGTGGAGCAGGAAATTGGCCCGCGCGCCCGAGAAGCGGCCGGCGGAATAGCTCGCGATCGCGGCCGGGCGCCAGAACCATTCCTCGAGAAAATGATCCATCAGGTTCTTGAGGCCGGGCTGCAGGCCCCAATTGTATTCGCCGGTGACGAAGAGGAAGGCATCCGCCGCGATGATCTTCTGCGCCAGGGCTTCCAGCGCGGGCGGCGCCTCGCCCTTCGGATATTCCTTGTACATCCGGTCGAGCATCGGCAGGTCCACCGCCTTCGCGTCGATCAGCTCGACGTCCTGGCCGAGGGCCGCGAGTTCCCGCGTGAGATAATCCGCGAGCCGGATGCCCATGCGGTCCCGCCGATAGGAGCCGTAGAAGACGAGAATGCGGTCGCTCATGGCGGTTCCCCCCGATCGCTGGTCAGCCTTGGTATCAGTCCGCCTCGAGGGAAGCCAGCCGGCAGAGGGCAGGTTGTTTTCACGCGGCAAACAGGCCAGCCTGCCCCGGGCATGCGCGACGCCGCGTGCCCCAGGAAACGCCCGGCGATGGATTAGGTGCGGCAGTTCGACACGCGGTGCCTCCAGCCCAAGAAGGAGATCCGTCTGGATGATCGACCAACCGCTCGAAGACGGCCCCATCCACGACCCGCATCCCTCCGTCCAGACCTCGACCGTGCCGCCCAAGGCGCCGCCGGCACCGCCCGAGGAAGAGGTGCCGCGGATGAGCCTTCTGCCGCTCGCGGCGCTGGCTCTGGTCGTCGGGGTCATCACCGGCTTCGGCGCCGTCGTGTTTCGTGGCCTCATCGGCCTCGTCCACAACGTGCTTTTCCTCGGCCAATTCTCCTTCGCCTATAACGCCAGTCTGTTCACGCCCGAGAGCCCGTGGGGGATCTTCGTCATCCTCGTCCCCGTCATCGGCGGCCTCGGTGTCACCTGGATCGTCTCCAACTTCGCGCCGGAGGCAAAAGGCCATGGCGTGCCCGAGGTGATGGATGCCATCTACTACAATGCCGGGCGCATCCGCCCGGTGGTGGCGCTCGTCAAATCCATCGCCTCCGCGCTCGCCATCGGCAGCGGTGCGGCCGTCGGTCGGGAAGGGCCGATCATCCAGATCGGCTCCGCCCTGGGGTCGAGTCTCGGCCAGATCATCCGCATGCAGGCGGGCCAGCGCATCACCCTGGTCGCGGCGGGCGCCGGGGCGGGGATCGCGGCGACCTTCAACACGCCGATCGGCGGCGTGCTGTTCGCGACCGAACTCATGCTGCCCGAGATCAGCGTCAACACCTTCCTGCCCGTCGCCGTCGCGACCGGCACCGCCACCTTCATCGGCCGGCTCTTCTTCGGCTCACAGCCCGCCTTCAGCGTGCCTCTGAACCTCGCCGCCCTGCCGAATAGCCCGAGCAGCGCGCTGACCCTGCTGCTTTACGCGCTGCTCGGTGGCGTCGTCGGCATCGCCGCTGCCCTCTTCGTGCGCGGGCTGCACTGGATCGAAGACGGATTCGACCGCATTCCCGGCCGCTATACGCGCCATGTCATCGGCATGCTGATCGTCGGCGTCATGATGTATCTCTTCTACCGAGGCGCCGGCCATTACTTCATCGAGGGTGTCGGCTACTCCACCATCCAGGCGACGCTCTACGGCCAGATCATGGCTGCGGGCTTCCTGCTGCTGCTCTTCGTCGCGAAACTGCTCGCGACCTCGATCAGCCTAGGCTCCGGCTCATCGGGCGGCGTCTTCTCGCCCTCGCTCTTCATGGGGGCGACGCTCGGGGCGGCATTTGCCTCCATCGTCACCCTCGTTCTTCCCCACGCGCCCGTCAGTCTTCCGGCCTTTGCCATGGTCGGGATGGGGGCGATGGTGGGCGGTGGCACCGGGGCCGCGATGACCGCCGTCACCATGATCTTCGAGATGACGCGGGACTATAACATCGTCCTGCCGATGATCCTGGCGGTGGCGGCCGCACTCGGCGTGCGGCGCCTGCTCTCGCGCGAGAACATCTACACCCTGAAACTCGTGCGCCGGGGCCACCCCATTCCGAAAGCCCTGCACGCCAACATGTTCCTGGTGCGGCGGGCGGATGCGATGATGGCGCGGGACGTGCTGGTGCTGGACGAGAGCACATCCTATGCGAGCTTTCGCCAAATGGCGGCGGCGCAGGGCGGGCTGCAGCATGCCGTCGTCACCCGCGGCGGCGAGATCATTGGCACCGTCACGGTGGATGAGGAACTGCGGCAGGTGATGGCCGGGACGACGGCGAGCCTACCGCTCGCGCAACTGGCCCAGCCCGGCTTCACCATCGCGCATGAGACGGATGTCGCCTTCGACATCATCCGCAGACTGGCGCGCACGGGGGCGCATATCGCGATCGTCGTGGGTCCAGCCGCGCCGGGGGCGCCGCTGCGTGTGCTCGGCGTCATCACCAAGGAGGCGGTGGCCGACGCCGTGGCGGACAGCGTGCGGATGTATCCCGGCTGAGAGGCCATTTCGAATCGATAGATCAACGGGCCAGCCGTCGCAGCAGGATGACGGTGGCAGCGGCGTAGAGAAAGGCTTCGACGCTCTCGA
>NZ_BAAFHE010000016.1:0-78460 GCF_054665075.1 Acidisoma sp. 7E03 | reverse complement strand
CGATCGAGAGCGTCGAAGCCTTTCTCTACGCCGCTGCCACCGTCATCCTGCTGCGACGGCTGGCCCGTTGATCTATCGATTCGAAATGGCCTCTTATATTCTTCGCGATGGGGTATTCCCGATATGCCGGGAACATATACTGAGAACAGCTTTTTTGGATCAACAATAACCTGTCCGAAATTTGTGTATACTCCTGTCCGCTCAACCCCGACGTTACCGTAATTGCGGCCTTTGTAAATTTCTATGCGATAGCTCGCGACCGCATCGTCAACTGTTTTTCCAATAAATTCTACTCGACCTCGAGAGCCGTCTTTACCATTTTCATACGGGGCAGAATGTCCCAGCGAGGTGAATTCGGATGTTGGGGAATAGCGCACCTCCGATTCAGGGACAACGGTTTCTCCCCTCTCGGCCGAGAGTTTTGCGCACGAAACAGCCATATGTATCGCTTGTAGAATGCTACTCTTTCCTGCGTTGTTTCCGCCAACAAGATAATTTACAGAGTTAAGGGATATTACAGCGCTGCTGATTTTCTTAAAATTGTCGATTTTTACTTGTTCTATTTTCATTATAATTTCCAAGGGCGCGCAGTGGGAATTGCGCTCATCATTGCCCCTACGTTTTAAATCGTCAAGTATTTGGCCGATCTTGGAGCGCTTTGTCGGAAATGGCTAGTATCGATGTTTGAGCAGGCAGACTGACGGTAGCGCCCGCATCTGTGTAGCTCCGCCGAGAGAATGGCAGCTTGTTGGGTATCGATAGTCGGTATCTACGGAGGCGTCCCCACCCCCACCCCCTCCGCCAGCAACCGCAGCGCCGCTTCGGCGAAGGCCCGCATATTGGCCACCCGGTCGGCCGTGCCGGTCTCGATCGTGATCGTCTTCGAAACGGGGCCCGCGATCGCGATGCAGCTATGGCCCGGCGCGTCCCCGTAACGATTGCCGGTGGGGCCGGTGGCGCCGCTCTCGCCCAGGCCCCAGACGGCGCCGAGGCGCGTGCGCACCGTCTCGGCGAGCAGCAGCGCATAGGCCTCGGTCGCCGGGCGCTCGACCGGCGCGGGCAGCGGCGTCGGCAGGCCGAGCAGCCCCTGCCGCGCCTCGCCGGTATAGATGACACCGCCACCCTTGAAATAAGCGCTGGCGCCGCCTTGGGCGAGAAGGGCAGCGGCAATCAACCCGCCGGCCGAGGATTCGGCAATGCCAATGGTCTCGCCCCGCTCTTTCAGCAGGCGGCCCACCGTCTCGGCCAAGGGCAGAAGCTGGTCCATGCGCGTCTCCTTCCGCGCCAGCAGAGCCGGGGCGGCGGGGCCGGTCAAGCCTCAGACGTAGAGGGCCGCCATGGCGCGCCAGGCGCTGCCGCGATGGGCGCGCCCCTCCCAGACATGCAGCTGGTGGCCTACCTGCTTCTGCCCCAGTACCTGGCTGAGCGCGCGGTTGTTGTCGAGGAAAGGGTCCTCCCGCCCGATGGTCAGCACGATGTCCATGGCGCGCAGCCGGTCCAGCCGCCAGGCGCAATCGAGATTGGGCAGGAAATGCGTCGGGGTGTGGAAATAGACGTCCTGATCGTAATGCCCGTCCAGCAGATCGCCGAAATGCTCGACGGAAAGGGTGAGATCGTAGCGGCCGGAAAAGGCCGCGAGCTTGCGGAAGAGATGCGGGTGGCGGAAGGCGAGGGAGGCCGCCTGATAGGCGCCCAGGCTGCAGCCCATGGCGATGGTGCAGTCATGCCCGTTCATCCAGGCCATGAGCGGCAGAACTTCGTGCAGCACATAGTCTTCGAGCGCCGCCTGGCGGCGCAGCCGCTCGACCGGCGGGCGCGCGCGGTCATAGAAACTCTCCTGCGCCAGTCCTTCGATGCAGAAAAGCTGGAGATGGCCGGCCGTCACCTTCTCGGCGAGCGCGCCCACCACGCGCAGCTGCTCATATTCCCAGAAGCGGCCCTCGCGCGTGGGGAACATCAGCACCTTGGCGCCGCCATGGCCGAAGATCAGCAGCTCCATCTCCCGCTGCAGCCGTGGACTGTACCACCGCCGGTAGTCTCGCCTCATGCCGCCTCGAAAAACTGCCTGACCTTGCACCGGAGCCGCGCATGCTGCGCCGCCATGTCCGGATAGTCGAAATGCCCGGCATCTAGCACGAAGGTTTCGTGATGATCATGACCGGCGCAGGCATTGGCGATGGTGAACTGGCAGGGCGGCGCGACGGCAGGGTCAAAGCGCGCCGGGGCGATCAGGCTCGGCACGGTCAGGTGCGTCGCGGCGGTCGCGGCATCGTAGAAGCGCAGGGTCTCGATCACCTCCGGATGCGCTGCCGCATAGCGCTGCACGGCAGCGGCGCTGCCCACCGTCGGCAGCGTCAGCCAGAGCGGCATGGCGCCGAAGGTCGGCACTTCGAGATGCACCCGGTCGATCCGCGCATCCCAGGGCGCGGCGAGCGCGCCGATGCCGCCGCCGAGACTGATGCCGGCATAGCCGATGCCGGTGAGGCCGGGGAACAGTCCGCTCAGCACGGAAACGCCGGTCCAGAGATCGGCCGCGCAGCCGGCCAGGATGTAGCGGTCCCGCTTGTCGATGTCGTGCAGCACATGCCATTGCGGATCGGTCGAGATCGGCGGCTGCGCGCTGCGGGAGAGGCCACGGAAGCAGGGGAAGAGCAGCGCCGTTTCCCGCACGGGCATGTCGAAATCCGGCGCCTCCCGCCCGCCATAGCCGTGGCCGATGACGAGGCCGCGCCGCACGCGCCCTTGGCGGGGGCGCAGCAGCCAGCCGCCGATCGGAAAATCTCTGGCCGAGCGATAGGTGATTTCCTGCACGATCCAATCCGGATGGGCGAGCGGGCTGTCGCGCAGCGCGGGCCTGGGATCGAGCGCGTGGGCGGCGGCATACTGCGCCTGCCAGAAGGCCTCGAAACCTGGTGGCGCGGGCGGCGGCGCAAGCGCCTGCAGGGCGGCGAGCGTCATGCCGCAGCTGGGGTCGAAGGCGTAAGGGTGCGCGGTCGGGATGCTCATGACGTCCGCTTGTGGCGCAGGACGCCGCCCCGCGCCACCGCGGCTTTCAGGCCGCGGCGCCGCCGAGATAGGCCGCCTGCACCCGCGCATCGCGGGCGAGATCGGCGGCAGGCCCCGCGAGCAGGATGGTGCCGCTTTCCAGGACGAAGGCGCGGTCCGAAATCTTGAGCGTCTGCCGGGCATTCTGCTCCACCAGCAGGATGCCCATGCCCTGGGCCCGCAACTGACGGAGGATGGCGAAGATGGCGCGCACCACGAGGGGGGCGAGGCCCATCGAAGGCTCGTCCAACACCAGCAGCTTGGGCTGCAGGATCAGCGCGCGGGCGATCGCCACCATCTGCTGCTCCCCGCCCGACAGCGTGCCGGCGAGTTGCAGCCGGCGTTCGCGCAGGCGCGGGAAAAGCGCGTACTGCGCCTCCATGCGGCGCTTCAGCTCGGCGTGCTGGCCGCGGATGAGATAGCCGCCGAGCTTGAGGTTCTCCTCCACGGTGAGCGGCGCGAAGAGCCGCCGCCGCTCGGGCACATGGGCGAGGCCGAGGGATGCGATCCGGTGGGCGGGCAGGCCGGAGATGACCTGTCCCCCGAAGGTCACGGTGCCGCCGCGGACGGGTTCCAGCCCGGAGAGGGCGCGCAGCGTCGTCGTCTTGCCGGCGCCGTTGCTGCCGAGCAGGGCGACGATCTCGCCCGGGCCCACGGTGAGGCCGATGCCGTGCAGCACCTCCACCTTGCCGTAGCCGACACGCAGGCGTTCGACAGTGAGCAGGCTCATGCGGGCGCTCCGAGCGTTGCCATCGCGTCTTCCTCTTCCTCCTCGTCCCGCCCGAGATAGGCTTCGATAACGCGTGGATGGGCGCGCACCGCCTCGGGTGCGCCATCAGCGATGACCTGTCCCCGATCCATGACGATCACGCGGTCGGACACGCCCATGACCAGCAGCATGTCGTGCTCGATGAGCAGCACGGTGGTGCCGAGGTCGCGGATGGCGCGGATGAGACCCATGAGGGATTGCTTCTCGGTCGGGTTCATGCCGGCGGCGGGCTCGTCCAGCAGCAGGAGCTGCGGCTGGCTGGCGAGCGCGCGGGCGATCTCCAGCCGCCGCTGGTCGCCATAGGCGAGGTCCCCCGCGCGGGTGCCGGCCTGGCCGCTGAGGCCCACGAATTCCAGCCAGCGCAGCCCGGCGGCGTAGTGCTCGGCCGTCTCATGCCGGGCGCGGGGCAGACCGAGCACTTCGGCCGCGACCGGCAGGCGGAAGCGGTGGTCCATGCCGACGAGGACGTTCTCGAAGACCGTCATGTTGTCGAAGAGGCGGATGCCCTGGAAGGTGCGGGCCAAGCCGCGGGCGACCACGGCATGGGGCGGCAGTTTCTCCAGCGGTGCGTCATTCCACAGGATGGTGCCGGAGGAGGGCGGAATGACGCCGGTCAGGCAGTTGAAGACCGTCGTCTTGCCGGCGCCGTTGGGCCCGATGATGCTGAGGATCTCGCCGCGGCGGACGCGGAAGCTGACATCGCTCACCGCCTTGAGGCCGCCGAAGACGCGGCTGATGCCCTGCGCCTCCAGCAGCGTCTCCGCCTCGCCCGCCACGCGTTCGGCGATGAGCTCGGCAGGCGCTGCATGCGGTGTCGCATGGGCGCGGTCGGCGGAGGGGGCGGCGATATGGCGCAGCCGCGCCGGCCACAGCCCCTGTGGGCGCAGCAGCATGAGCAGGATGAGGGCGATGGCGAAGACGAATTCGCGCCACAGGTGGATGAAGCGCAGTGCCTCCGGCAGGCCGGCCACGATGATGGCGCCGAGCAGCACGCCGGGGATGGAGCCGCGGCCGCCGAGCACGACGACGATGAGGATGGAGACCGACTGGGCGTAGGTGAAGGAACTCGGGTCGATGGCGCCGAAGCGGGCGGCGAAGAGACAACCGCCGAGGCCACCGACCAGCGCGCCCATGACATAGGCCAGCATCTTGACGCGCAGCGTGGGCACGCCGACGGCCTCAGCCGCCGTCTCGTCTTCGCGCAGGCTGGTCCAGGCCCGTCCGAGGCGTGAGCGGCCAAGCCGCAGGACGAAGACCAGGACGATGGCGAGGAAAACGAGGCCCAGGGCATAGACCGCTTTCGGCGCCGTCAGATCATGGCCCAGCACGTCGGCCGGGTTGATGCCGTAAAGCCCGTCCGGCCCGCCGGTGAAGTTGAGGTTGGTGACGGTGATGCGAACAATTTCGCCAAAGCCGAGGGTGACGATGGCGAGATAGTCGCTGCGCAGCCGCAGCGTCGGGTAGCCGATGATGATGCCCGCGACGGCGGCGATGGCGAGTGCCGGAGGAATCGTCTCCCAGAAGGTGAGGCCGAGATCGGTCTCGAGCAGGGCGGTGGTATAGGCGCCGATCGCGAAGAAGGCGGCGAAGCCGAGATCGAGCAAGCCCGCATAGCCTACGACGATGTTCAGCCCGAGCGCGAGGATCGCATAGGTGACGATGGTGATGGCGACGCTGACGATGTAGTTCGTGCAGAGGAAAGGCAGGATGGCGGCGAGCAGGAGTGCCGCGATCCCCGCCGTGCGAAGCGGGCTCAGGGCCTGGGCTTTCATCTCACATGCGCTCCACAACACGCTCGCCGAAGATGCCCGTGGGTTTGACGACGAGGGTGCCGATCAGCACGAGAAAGACGATGACGTCCGTCCAGCGCGAGGAGACGTAGCCCGCGCTGAAGGATTCGAGCAGGCCGATGATCAGTCCCCCCACCATGGCGCCGGGGATATTGCCGATACCGCCCAGCACGGCGGCAGTGAAGGCGCGCAAGCCCACGAGGAAGCCCATGAAGAAGCTGATCTGCGTGTAGTAGAGCCCTTCCATCACCCCCGCGGCGGCGGCGAGCGCGGAGCCGAGGAAGAAGGTGATCTGGATCACCCGTTCGACGTTGATGCCCATGAGGCGCGCGGCATCCCGGTCCACCGCCAGCGCCCGCATCGCGGTACCGATGAAGGTGTGGTGTACGAAGAGATAGAGGGCGCCCATCAACAGGAAGCTCAGGATGATGATGCCGACCTGGATGTTGCTGATCTGCGCGCCGGCGATCGAAAAGCCCGCCATGCTGATCAGATGCGGATAGGTCTTGAAGCCGGCGCCGAAGAGAAGAAGCACGCCGTTTTCCAGCGCGAGGGAGACGCCGAGGGCTGTGATGAGGATGGAGAGCGGCGGCGCCGCGAGCAGCGGCTGGTAGGCGAAACGCTCGACCACGACGCCGAGCCCACCGGTGATGAGCATGGAGAGCAGGGCGGCGAGGAAGAGGCCGATGCCCCAGGGCAGGTGGCTGGCCGCGAGCACGCTCAGCAGCGTCCAGCCGACGAAGGCGCCGACCATGAAGATGTCGCCATGGGCGAAGTTGATGAGGCGCACGATGCCGTAGACTATCGTGTAGCCGAGGGCGATCAGCGCATAGAAGGAGCCGGTCGTGAGCCCGGCGATCACGAGTTGCAGAAATTCGCTCATGACGGCGGGCGCCCCGACCGGCGACCCAATCTCATTGCTGCACGGGGACCCACTGGCCGGCGGCATTCAGCTTCATGCCCGGCGTGAAGGCACCGTTCTTGACGACGACCGTGATGTAGACGGCAACCGTGCGATCCCCCTGCTTGTCGAAGGTGATCTTGCCGGTGATGCCCGGATAATCCTTGATCTGGTGCAGGGCCGCGGTGATGTCTGCCGGCTTGTCGGACTTGGCATCGGCAATGGCCTTCGCGACCACCCCCACCGCGTCATACTCGTAGACCGAATAGGGGCCCGGCGCCTGGCCGTATTTCTTCGTATAAGCGTCAACGAAGTCCTTTGCGCCGGAGAGGAATTGCGGCAGCGGCGCGGTGGTCGCGATCCAGCCTTCCGCGCCCGGCCCGGCGGTCTTGATCAGCGTCGGATCATTGGTGGAATCACCGCCCATCATCTGAAGCTTGAGATGCAGCGCCGCCGCTTCCTTGGCCAGCAGCCCGGCTTCCGAGAAGTAGCCGGTGTAGTAGATCACGTCGGGCTTCAGCGCGGCGACATGGGTGAGGACGGCGGAATAATCCATCTGGCCGGGCGTAATCGCGTCGTAATAGACGACGTCGACGCCGTCTTTCTTCAGCGCCTGCACCGTGTTTTCGGCAAGGCCCTTGGAATAGGTGGTGTTGTCGTCGATCACCGCTGCCTTTTTCGCGTGCAGATAGTCGGCGATGAAAGCAGCCGCGAAGGGGCCTTGCTCGTCGTCGCGCCCGATGGTGCGGAAGACGGTGTCGAAGCCCATCGAGGTCAGCTTGGGATTTGTCGCGGCATCCAGCACGTAGGGAATGCCAGCGCGGTGAAGTGTCACGAGTTCGGGCAAGGCGGCACCCGAGCAGTATGAGCCGGCGACCACGGGCACGCCGCTATCGACCAGCTTCTGTGCGGCCTGCACGCCCATCTGGGCATCGCAGCCGTCATCTTCGCCGACGATCTGGAGCTGTTTGCCGAGCACGCCGCCGGCGGCGTTGATCTGTGCCGCGGCCATCTCGGCGCCGTGAAGGATATCCGTGCCTGCCGCGGCATAGGGGCCAGAGAGAGGAACGGTGACGCCGATCTTGATGGTATCGGCGGCGAAAGCGCTGGCAGCACCGACAGTCATCATCAGGGGAAGCCCGGCGTAGAGGATCGGCTTGATCATGCAAATCTCCAGAGGCGGTTCATGGTTGGGGCAGGGCGAGGACACTCTTCGCGAAGAGCAATGCAAGGCGTGGGCCATGATGCTCGAGCATGGCAGTCCATCTTCAACTGCGCGGATGGCACCATGAATGCGCCGGCTGCGTCAATGCGAGCGATGAGCAGATGGCGTGATGGAACAAGGACTTCGTCGCAGACGTACGAATGCGGCTTACGACCAGGCCGCGCCGAGACGGCGGACGAGTGTTAAAAAACGTTTCGAGTTCGCCACGCGATCCTCGATGCGATGTCGTCCTGGCCTTAGGACTTTTCGGCGAGCAGGCGCTTGATGCGGTCGAGTACGGTCTGCGGCTGGTAGGGCTTTGACTCCACCGGGCCGTCCTCGCAGAGGTCGGTCGCAGTCTTGGCCGCCTTCGCATTGCCGGAGGTGAGCAGCACCTTCACCTGCGGCTGGTTCTGCCGGACCCATCGCGCAAGGGCGAAGCCATCCAACTCGCCCGGCATCTGCACGTCACTGAAAACGATGTGCACCGTCTCTGAAGATTGCAGCACCGTCAGCGCTTCCGCCACGTTGCCAGCCTCGATGACCCTGTAGCCACAGTCCCGCAGATAATCTGCAATGACCATGCGCACGAGGACCTCATCCTCGACGACGAGGATGGTCTGCGGCTGTTCCCGAGGCGCTAGTTCGGCTGCTGGCATCATGCTCACGCTGAGGGCATCGAGAATCCTATGTGGGAGGGTTGGAGGGAGTCGCAAGGCGCCGATGCCGCGCTACCAAGGACCCGACGTCTTTTGATCGAGATTTAAGATTGAATACACCTGAAAGTCCGCATGGATGGATGGGTCGACCGGGCTTACTCTCCGCGGCGTGCGAGCGATTCGAATGGAGGTCGCCATGTCTGATGGCACTCTGTCTGCGCCGAGCCTGCCCGACTGGGCCATCCGACAGGCGGGGCTGCGCGAGGTCATCCGCCAGTTCACGCCGAACTGGTTCACCGCCACCATGGGCACGGGCATCCTCGCGCTCTGCCTCAACCAGTGGCCGCTGCCCTTTGCGGGACAGCATGCCGTGGCCACCGGACTCTGGCTGTTTAATATCGGCCTCTTCACCGTCTTCACGCTGTTCTATGCCGCGCGCTGGGCGCTGTTTCCGGACGGCGCGCGCCGCATTTTCGACCATTCCGTGATGTCGATGTTCTTCGGCGCTATTCCCATGGGGCTGGCCACGATCATCAACGGCTTCCTCGCCTTCGGCATTCCGCTGTTCGGGCGGGGTCTCGCGGTCGGCGTCGCGGTGCCGTTGTGGTGGGCGGACGTGGCGATGTCCCTCCTCTGCGGCCTCGCCATTCCGTTCCTGATGTTCACGCGGCACGACCATGCGATGGAACGGATGACGGCGGTCTGGCTGCTGCCCATCGTCGCGGCGGAAGTGGCGGCCGCGAGTGGCGCGCAACTCATCCCCTTCCTCGGCAATGGTCAGCAAGCGCTGACCGTGATGATGCTGAGTTACGCGCTCTGGGCCTATTCCGTCCCGTTGGCGCTGAGCCTGCTGGTCATCCTCTTCCTGCGTCTCGTCCTCCACAAATTGCCGCACCGGGACATGGCGGCCTCGGGCTGTCTGGCGCTCGGGCCCATCGGCACCGGCGCACTGGGCCTGCTGCTGCTGGGCGCCGATGCACCGCATCTCGCCGGGGCGGTTGGCCTGCCGGCGCTCGGCATGGTCGCCCAAGGGCTCGGGCTGATCGGCGGCGTCGCGCTTTGGGGCTACGGTCTCTGGTGGTTCGGCCTCGCGGTGCTGACGACGGTGCGCTATCTGCGGGTCGAGGGCATGCCTTTCAACCTGGGCTGGTGGGGCTTCACCTTCCCGCTTGGCGTCTATACCGCGGCCACCCTCGCGCTCGCGCATCAGACCGGCCTCGCCTTATTTACCGTGATCGGTGCCGGCTTCGTCCTGCTTCTCGCGGGCCTGTGGCTGACGGTCGCAACGCGCACGGTGATGGGGGTTCTGCGGGGCAGCCTCTTCGTCTCCCCCTGCCTGGTGCGCGGCGCGATCCCTCGGGATATCGAGGCCGATACGGTCTAACGCTCCAGAAGTTGCCGAAGCCCCGCAAGCAGCAGGCGGGGCGGCGGCGGACAGCCCGGCAAAGCAAGATCCACCGGCAAGACCGTCGCGACCCCGCCAAGGCAGGCGGGGCTTTCTGCGAAAATGCCCCCGCAGGTCGCGCAATCACCGCAGGCGACTACCCATTTCGGCGCCGGCATCGCGTCATAGGTCGCGCGCAAGGCGGCCGCCATGTTGCGCGTCACTGGCCCGGTCACCAGCAGTATGTCGGCATGGCGGGGCGATGCGACGATCTTCAGCCCGCAACGTTCGAGATCATAAAAGGGATTGCTCAGCGCATTCAGTTCGAGTTCGCAGCCATTGCAGGATCCGGCATCAACGACGCGGATGGCGAGGCTGCGGCCGAGGCGCCGGGAGGTCGCGCCTTGCAAGCCCGCCGCCAGCGCCCGCAACTCCCCATCCGGCGCAGGCAGAGGTTCGGTGAAGGGCCGGTGGATCAGACTGTCGAAAAGGGTCTTGCGCATGCCGGCGCTCTCAGAGGTCCACGCCGGAATAGGCGCAGTTGAAGGATTTGTTGCAGAGCGGGAAGTCCGCGATGATGTTGCCCTCGATCGCGGCTTCCAGCAGAGGCCAGTGGAACCAGGAGGGATCGCGCAGATGGCAGGCATCGAGCCGGCCCTCCGCGTCCAGCCGCACCCAGGCGAAGACGTCGCCGCGGAAGCCTTCGATCAAAGCCGTGCCCTCGGTCGCGTCAGACTGCGGAAGGGGCGTTATGATGGTGCCCGATGGCATCTGCCGCAGCATCTGCTCGAGCAGCCGCAGAGACTGTTCGACCTCCTCCACACGCACCCAGATCCGCGCATGAACGTCGCCCTGGCTCATCACCGGCACGGTGAACTCGAGCTGGTCATATGGCGCATAGGGGCGGTCTCGGCGGGCGTCGAAGCTGCGGCCGGATGCGCGGCCCACGACGCCGCCAGCGCCGAAGCGGGCCGCCAGCGCCGATGACAGCACGCCGGTGCCGAGCGTGCGGTCTTGCACCGATGCGGTTTTCTCGTAGAGCGCCACCAAGGGGCGGAAGCGCCGCCGCGTTTCCTGCACCAGAGCCGTCAGGCGCGCGACGCCCGCTTCGTCGAGGTCGGCGGTCACGCCGCCGGGGCGAATGCGGTCCATCATCAGCCGGTGGCCGAAGCAGAAGTCCGCCGCGCGCAGCACCTGTTCCCGCAGCACCGAGCAATGGGCGAGCATGATGGCGAAAGCGGCATCATTGCAGATACTGCCGACATCGCCGAGGTGGTTGGCGAGCCGCTCCAACTCCGCCATCACGGCGCGCAGCCAGAGGGCGCGGGGCGGCACGACGATGTCGAGTGCTGCCTCCACGGCGGCCGCGAAGCCCCAGGCATAGGCGACGGTGGAATCACCCGAGCGTCGGCCGGCCAGTTGCGCGCCGCGGTCAAGACTTGCCCCGTGCCAGAGACGGTCGACACCCTTATGGGCATAGCCGAGCCGGATTTCGAGCCGTGCGATCGTCTCTCCGTCGCAGGTGAAGCGAAAATGCCCGGGCTCGATGATGCCGGCATGCACGGGCCCGACCGGTACGACATGGAGATGCGCGCCCTCCACCGGCAAGAAAGCGTAGGTGCCTTCGTGTCGCAGCCAGGGACGCGGATCAGGCAGGCCCTCCGCTTCCAGAGACCAGAGATCGGCCGTAGCTCTTTCGAGCAGCATCGCTGGAGCATGCAGGCGACCGAGCGAGGGATATCGGCCATTCGGGCAGGCGAGGGCGTGGAGGTGGAGATGCTGGGCCTCATCCAGCAGGGCCACGTGCACCTGGCCCGGTTCACCCCACACGGACAGCAGGGTCGATTGCCCGGCCGCGAGGGCGGCGCCCGCGGCCTGCCACGCTTCCCGGCTCATCCGAGAAGGCCCGCGACGGCGCGGAACCAGACTGCGATGGCGCCCGGCAGGAAGAGCCCCATGACGAGGGCCAGCGTGAGATGGGCCAGGGCCGGAGCGGTGCTGGCGCGCGGCTGCGTGCCGCTGCCACTCGGCGTCCCGAAAGCCAGACCGCCGAGTTGGCGCAGGAGTGCGCCCAAGGCGAGCAGCAGACCCAGGGCCGCGAGCGCCCCCAACGCCGGCGCGCGGGCGAAGCTCGAACTCAGCAACAGGAATTCGCTCATGAAAAGGCCGAAAGGCGGCAGGCCGGCGATCGCCACCACACCCGCCACCAGCATCCAGCCGAGCAGCGGCGTGCTTGCGGTGAGGCCCCGGATCTCCTCGATCTTCTGCGTGCCGCGCGCCTGCACGATCTGCCCGACCGAGAAGAAAATCGCGGATTTGACGAGGCTGTGCAGAACCATCTGTAGCAGGCCGGCGAGATTGCCGAGCGGCCCACCGAGACCGAAGGCGAAGGTGATCAAGCCCATTTGCTCGATGGAGGAATAGGCGAAAAGCCGTTTGATGTCCCCCCGGCGGTACAGCATGAGCGCCGCGAAGAGGACGGAGGCAAGACCGAAGAGGATCATCAGCGGCCCGGGCTGTATGGCCGCGGCATTCGCGGCCATGATCATCTTGAAGCGCAGCAGGGCATAGAGCGCGACATTGAGCAGCAGGCCGGAGAGCACGGCGGAGACCGGCGTCGGCCCCTCGGCATGGGCATCCGGCAGCCAGGCATGCATGGGCACGAGGCCGGTCTTGGTGCCGTAGCCGAGAAGCAGGAAGACGAAAGCGACGTTGAGCAGGGCGGGGTCGAGAGCGGCGGCATGGGCCTGTAGATTACTCCAGGCCATGGCGCCGATCCCTTCGCCCAGGGCCTGCACGGCCGCCAGATAGACGAGGATGGTGCCGAAGAGCGCGAGGCCGATGCCGACGCTGCCGAGGATAAAGTATTTCCAGGCCGCTTCCAGCGCCGCATGGGTGCGGTAGATGCCGACCATCATGACCGTCGCGAGCGTTGCTAGCTCCACCGCGACCCAGATCAGCCCGATATTGTTGGCCGACAGCGCGAGGGTCATGGCGAAGAGCATGAGCTGGAACATCGCGTGATAGAGCCGCAGCGCGGAGGCGGTGAGCCGGCCCGTCTCCACCTCATGCCGGATGTAGCCCGCGCTGAACACGCTGCTGGTGAAGCCTACGAAAGCGTTGAGGATAAGAAAGATCGTGTTGAGCCGGTCGATGAGGAAGAGATTGGAGACCATGCTCGCACCGTTCAGCAGCGCCAGTGCGCAAGCAAGGCCGAGCGCGCTGGCTGCGATGTTGAGCCGCGCGGCGAGGTGATGGCCCGGTAGGGCGGCGAGCAGAGGGGCGGCCAATAGCGGTGTCAGTAGCAGCCCAGCGAGGGAAAGGGAGATCACGGATGCTCCCCGCGGTAATGGTCGATCGTCTGCACGTCCACGGTGTCGAAACGCTCGCGAATGCGGAAGAGGTAGATGCCAATGACGATGAAGGCGATGAGGATGGAAAAGGCGATGCTGATCTCGACGATGAGCGGCATGCCATGCGCGCCCGTGCCCGCCAGCACCAGCCCGTTCTCGAGCGACATGAAGCCGATGACCTGGCTGACGGCGTTCCGCCGCGTCACCATCATCAGCAGGCCGAGCAGGACGACGGAGAGGGCAAGCGCGACATCCTCGCGCACCAGGGCGGTGGAGCCTGCCGTGACCTTGAGCATGAGATCGAGCGAGAGGGCGACGAGACCGATGCCGATGAGCATGGCGATGCCGGTGCCGACCGTGCCTTCGATCTCGCGGTGGATGCCGAGACGCCAGATCATACGTCGGAGCGCGATCGGGATGAGGATGCATTTGAGGCCGATCGCGAGCACCGCCGTGACGTAGAGTTCTGGCGTCTGCTGGATATGCGCTTGCCACCCAACCGACAGGCCGAGGAGGAGCGAGTGCAGGGACAGCGTGTTGACCAGCGGCAGCAGCCGGTCCTGATAGAGCATGGCGAAGCTCGCGAGCACCAGGGAGCCTGCTAGCAGATGCGCGAGATCGAGGGGAAGGCTCGCCGTCATAGCCCCTCCGTGACGAAAAGCAGCAGCGTGCCGAGCAGGCCGAGCATCAGCGCAATGCCGAGAAGGTTGGGTACCCGGAACAGGCGCATCTTGGCCGTCGCCATCTCGAAGATGGCGAGCAACACGCAGGCGCAGGCGAGTTTGCCGCCATAGGCGAGCAGCGCGAGCAGCAGGGCGATGGGCGAACTCTCCTCCGTCAGGATACCGAAGGGCGCGAAGATACAGGCGATGAGGGAGAGGTAGAGCACCATGCGCAGGCTGGCGGCCAGCTCCATCATCGCGAGGTGGCGGCCGGAGTAATCCAGCAGCATCGCCTCATGCACCATGGTGAGTTCGAGATGCGTCGCCGGATTGTCGATCGGGATGCGGGTGTTCTCGGCGAGGGCCACGATGACGAGGCCGAGCAGGGCCATGGCAATGGAGAGACGCAGCCCTGCGGCGGTCGCCATGGTGTGGGCCATGGTCGACAGCTGCGTCGAGCCGGCGACGAGAGACAGGGTGAAGACGACCATGATCATGGCAGGTTCAGCGAGCGAGGCGATCATCACCTCGCGGCTCGCGCCGATGCCGCCGAAGGCCGTGCCGGCGTCGAGGGCAGCCGCCGCTTGCAGGAAGCGCGCGAGGCCGAGGAGCGCGACGATCGCGATCACATCGCCGGACCAGCTGAACATCAGGCGAATCTGGAAGGTGGGCACCAGCGCTGCGGCAACCCAGGTGGCGGCGAAGACGGCGTAGGGCGCGGCGCGGGTGAGCCAGGAGGTTGTCTCCCCCACCACCGCTTCCTTGGCGAGCAGGCGGCGCAGATCGCGATAGGGCTGCAGGATCGCCGGTCCGCGGCGGCGCTGCAGCCGCGCCTTCACGCGGCGGATGAGACCGGTTACGGCCGGCGCGATGATGACGACGAGCGCCACCTGCCCCAGTTGCAGCAGCAGCTTGCTGCCTTCGTTACCGAGCATGGCGAGCACGCTCATCCGCGCACCGCGAGCGCGGCCAGCAGCAGCACCAGCGTTGCGAAGACGAAGCTCAGATAGCTGCGGATGGTCAGGAACTGCAGGCGGTTGAGCTGGCGTGCGACAAAGCGCACCGCGCGGCCGATGGGCGCGTAGCAGACAGCCCATATGGGATCGCGATGGGTGTTGCGCAGACCGGCCGCAGCCGGATCTCCCGGTGGCGGCCAACGAACCTCTGTCGAGGCGGCGAAGGGCAGGGTGGCGAAGACCCGGCGCAGCGGCTGAGCGAGACTCGTCGCCGAATACTGGGTCTGGGCGCCGCCCGCCGGTGCGCCGCAGCCCCAGGCGGGCGCACGCCGCAGCGCGCGGCTGCCGAAGCGATGCACCGCCCAGGCGGTGAGCAACGCTGAGGCCGCCAGGAAGAGCGCGAGGACGAGGCCGTTATAGGAACTGCGGCTGGCTGAAATCGGCGTAATGGAGAAAAGGATCCCGGTGCTTTGCGGCGGCATCCGCCCGCCCGTCAGCAGCATCGTCACGGGGCGCAGCGCATCGATCACGGGCCCGGGAAAGAGGCCGGTGGCGAGACACAGCGCAGCGCCGCCCAGCATGGGGCCGGTGCACCAGGGAGAGACCTCGTGGGCCTGGGCGGCGGCTTCGCTGCGCGGCCGGCCGAGAAAGGGAATGCCGAAGGCACGCAGGAAGCAGGCGGCGGCGAGCGCGGCGGCCAGAGCCAGCAGCACGCCGATCGCTGGTACCAGCAGTCTCAATCCCATGCGGTCGAGATGCGGGCTGATGAGAATGCTCTGAAACACCAGCCATTCGGAGACGAAGCCGCCGAAGGGAGGCAGGGCGGCGATGGCAAGGCTCGCGCCAAGAAAGGCGAGGCCGGTACGCGGCAGCCGTTGCAGGAGGCCGCCGAGGCGCTCGATGTCGCGCAGGCCGGTGGCGAGGCCCAGATTGCCCGCGCCGAAGAACAGCGTCGTCTTGCACAGCATGTGGCTGAAGGCGTGGAGTAGCCCGGCGGTGACGGCAAGCGCGGCTGCACCCGGCTGCTCGTTCGCCGCGAAGGCGAGGGCGAGGCCGAGTGCTACGAAGACGATGCCGATGTTCTCGATGGTGCTGTAGGCAAGGATTCGCTTCAGATCGGTCTCGAGCAGCGCATAGAGCATGCCCATCACGGCGGTGATGCCGCCGAGCAGCAGGGCGGGCACGCCCCACCACCAGGCGGGTGGCCCGACTAGCGTGAAGGCGATGCGGAGAAAGGCGTAGATGGCGACCTTGGTCATCACGCCGCTCATCAGCGCCGAAACGTGGCTCGGCGCTGCGGGATGAGCGAGCGGCAGCCAGGCGTGCAGGGGCACGAGCCCCGCTTTCGAGCCCGTGCCGATCAGAGCCAGCAGCAGAACGGCGGCGGCGATGGCGGGCGCGGGCGGATGCGCCGCTATCGCCGCGAAGCTGGAGCCGCCGGCCACTGCCATGAGCAGGCCGAAGCCGAGGAGCAGCGCGAGCGTGCCGCCGCTCGCCATGACGAGGTACAGAAAGCCTGCCGGCGCCGTCTCGCGCGCGCGATGATCGGACATCACGAGCGCCCAGGAGGTGAGGGACATTCCTTCCCAGGCAAAAAGAAAGCTGTAGGCGTCGCCCGCCAGGACGACGAGATTCATCGCCGCGAGAAAGGCCGGAAAGAAAGGTAGAACCCGTTCCGGCGTCTCGCTATGGCGCCCGTAGCCGATGCCGTAGAGGCTGGCGGCGACACCGCCGAGGTTGATGAGGCACAAAAACGCGGCGGCGAGCGCATCGAGGCGGAACTCGCCACCGAGGCCCGGCGGCCCGAGCGGTACGCCAAGGCTGGATGCGGGCGTCGCAAGGGCGGCGAGGCCGATCACGACCTGCACTCCCGAAGCCAGCGCCGCGCCGCCATAGACAAGAGGTCCCCCCAGCCACCGTGGCACAACGGGGGCGGTCACGCCCAGGATCAGAAGCAGCAGGGAGAAGGCCAGCGCTGCGACGATCATCTGCGTCTCCTCGCGCCGCGTCGTGCCGTCGCCTCAGGCCTGCGCCTTGAGGCGCACCCCGCGGCCGCCGAGGGTGCTCGCCGCGCCCTCTCCGATCAATTCGATCCCGGCGTCGTCGAGGCCGCCGATCAGTTTCATCAGCGATTCGACATTGCCGCGGATGACACCTTCACTCGCCTCCATCCGCTGGATCGTGGGCAGAGACAGGCCGGTTCGTTCGGCCAGTTCCCGCTGATCCAAGCCGAGCAGGGCGCGTGCCGCCCGCATCTGTGCCGCCGTGATCATCCGCCCATCCAAGCTACCAGGGATGAATTATAAGAACTGATGTATGAAGCATCAGTTATCACAGACCGTATGTTAAAATGCCCGCATCTGCCATGCATAGATGGCAGGGTTCAGCGTCAGTCGAGGCCGGCGGCCATGCTGTCCAGCCAGGACCGGTCGAGTAACACCACCTCGGTATGCGAGGGGATGGCGATGCGCTTCTCCGCTTTGAAGCGACTCATCGTGCGGCTTACCGTCTCGATGGTGAGGCCGAGGTAATCGGCGATCTCGCCGCGGGTCATCGGCAGGGCGATGCTCTCCTTGCCGCCGGTGCAGGGAAGCTGCGCCGCGGCGCGGGCGACGAGGAAGCTCGCGACGCGCTCCCGTGCCGTCTTGCGGCCAAGCAGAAGCATCTGCTCCTGTGCCGCGACCAGCTCATTGCACGCGGTCTCCAGAAGACGCTGCTCGAGCGCCGGAAAATCCTCGATCAGCGCACGCATCTTGGGGCGCGAAAAGCTGCAGAGCTGCGTGGCTTCGATCGCTTCGGCACTGAACGCATAGGTCTGCGAAACCGCGAGGCCGAGAAAATGACCGGCGCTCGCGAAGCCCGTCACCTGCTGCCGGCCATCGGGCAGAAGCTTGTAGAGCTTCACGGTGCCGCTGGTGATGTTGAAGAAGTCGGACGCAGTCTCGCCTTCTTCGATGAAGATCTCGCCCTTCGGGATGTCGCGCACGATGGCAGCCGAGGCGAGCCGCGCGAGATCCTTGTCTTCGATCGCATTGCAGACGCTGTAGCCGCGTGCGGTGCATGCGGCGCAGGGGCCCAGTTCGGGGTGGAGAGCCATCCGGATGGATCGCGGTCGCAGCATGAAACACCTTCGAAACAGCGCTGGGCGAGAACAACTCTACCGCTGGGTGGCAGCGCAGGTAAGCGGTCCAGCTCCGCCGCCGTGGAGGGGGACCCATCGCGATATTTCGCGGCTCGTTGATCCAGGTCAAATCCAGCCATTTCTCACGCGCTAGGCTAGAGCGATGGACAAGCGCAGACAACTGGAGATGGTGGTGCAGCCGATGCAAATCGGCGACGTACGACCTGTGTTTCCGCTTATCCAGGCGCGGGATCCTAGCCTTCTCTGGTCGCGGTGGCAAAGCTATGCCAAGCGCGTTGCGCGGTCGAAGCCAGGGGCACGTGAGGGCGTTCTCGTCGCCCGGCGGGGTAGCCGCGCCTTGCCGTGCGGTGCCGCCTGCTATCGTCTCGATCAGGATCTCCGCTTCGGGCATGTTCTGACGGTCGAGCATCTCGTCGCGATCGACTTGTTTCATCCGCAGGCCGTGCGCGCCGCCTTGGCCGTGGCGCTCGAAGGCGTCGCGCACGGCTTGGGATGCGACGTCATCCGCGCGATCCTGCCCGAGCAGGACGTCGAGGCGGCGGAAGAACTTCGCCTCTCCGGCCATCGGCCGGACGGGCGGACCCTCACGAAGCAGTTCGAGCCGTAGCGCCGTCTCGGCAGAAGGCCCCTCAGCAGCCGAGATCAAAACGAAACACCCACGCGACGGCGTGGGTGTTTGCCTTTGTGCCGGGATGCCTCGGCGTTCAGGGGAACTTCTTGCGCACCAGACGCCACGCGACGAGATAGAGGAGAAGGTAGAGCAGAGGGATGACGAGGATGAATCCCGCCAGCGTATCCTGCATCATGAGGGTGATCTCCTTTGCTCAGAAGCGGGTGCCGCGGCTGCCGCCGCGGTCCGCTTCCTGGGTTTCGAAGAGGACTGCACCGGCCGCGGCGATCAGCACGATCATCACCGTGCCCACCAGCCAGGCGAAGTACCAGGGCGCATAGTCTCCGGCGACGACCGCGAAGAGGAGAGCCAAAGCCAGAACCGCCCCGAGGCCGATGATTTGAAGAAGCCGAACCATGTCATTCATCCTTCAACCGTGTGGGACGTGTCTCAATAGGAATGGTCGTCATGGACGACGTCTTGGACCCGGACCTTGCCGCTCATCACCCGATAGCACCAGGCGGTGTAGCAGAGGATTGCAGGCACGAAGATGACGGCGAAGACGACCATCCAGCCCAGGGTGTAGGCACTGCTGGAAGCGTTCCACACGCTCAGGCTCTGCGCTGGCTCGGTGGTGGATGGCATGAGGAAGGGGAACATGGCGACGCCCGCCGTGCCGATGGTGCCGATCCAGGCAGCGGCGCCGAGCCACCAGCCGAGGATCGGCTTGTGGGCGCGCAGCGCGATGGCGGCGAAGAGCATGCCGAGCACGCCGAGGAGCGGCAGGACCCAGAGAATGGGAAGGGCCGCGAAGTTGTGCATCCAAGCGCCCGCCGCCGTGGTGACGGCTGGTCCGCCGAGCGGGGTGGAGGGCATGGCCGGGTTCACCGTGCCGGCATAGGTGAAGCCGTGGATGAACTGAATCCAGACGCCGCCGAGGATGAAGAGGATGGCGGCGACGAAGCCTGCGACGGAAGCGAAGGCACGCGCCCGGCCATAGATCGGCTCTTCCGCTCGGATCATCAGCATGGCGCCGCCTTGCTGGATGGAAAGGGCGAGGGAGAGAAGGCCGCAGAGGATGGCGAAGGGGTTGAGCAGATACCACAGGAAGCTCTCATCCTGATGATACTGGCCCGTCCAGTCGTAGTGGAAGCCGACACCCTGCAGCACGTTGCCAAAGGCTGCGCCGTAGATGATCATCGGCAGAGCGCCGGAGATCAGGAAGGCCCAGTCCCAATTTGTGCGCCACGAACCGCCCGCCTTGGAGCGGTATTCGAAGGCGACGGGCCGCATGATCATGCTGAAGAGCAGCAGGATCATGACGACGTAGAAGATCGAGAAGGACGTGGCGTAGAGCGTGGGAAAGGCGGCGAAGATCGCACCGCCGCCCAGGATGAACCACACTTGGTTGCCGTCCCAATGCGGGCCGATGATGTTGAGCGCGGTGCGCCGCTCACCATCGGTCTTGCCGACGAAGCGCAGAAGCGTGCCCACCCCCATGTCCATGCCCACCATGATGCCGAGGCCCATGAGAAGCACGCCGAGCAAGCCCGCCCAGACCAGTTTCAGGATCGCATAGAGTTCCATGACGTATGTTCCTAACCTCTGCTGTGCCGCTTACTGCCAGGACTTGTCGGCGTAGCCGACGCGGGCGAAGCCGGGTGCGCCGGCCACATCCGCTGCGGGCGGCACGGCCGGATGCGGCGCGGGGCCGAGGCGGGCGAATTTGAACATCAGATAGAGTTCGGCGGCGATGAAGGTGCTGTAGAGCAGCGCGAAGCCCAGCAGCGAGAAGATCATGTAGCCGACGCTATGGGTGGAGGCGGATTGGAAGGTCGGTAGCCAGCCATAGACCGTCCAGGGCTGACGACCATTCTCGGCGACGATCCAGCCATATTCGCAGGCGATGATGGGCAGCGGGATGGACCACATCGTCGCCCGCAGCAGCCAGGGATGGTGTTCGATTTCGTTGCGCAGGCTAAAGTAGGCGGCGAAGGCGAAGACGACGACGAAGGCGAAGCCGAAGAGCACCATCAGGCGGAAGGACCAGAATTCCACGAAGACATTCGGGATGGTGTCGCGCGCCGCACGGTCCAGCACGGCCGGCGTGTTTTCCGCCGTCAGCTTGGACAGGTCCTGGTCCGGTGCATAGCGCTGGGCGAGGAAGCCATAGCCCATGTCCTGCTCGTACTGCTTGAAGGCTGCGAGGGCTGCGGGATCGTGATCGATCGAATACTGGTGCAGCGCCATCACCGCCTTGATGCCGTTGGCCGTGTTCACCTTGGCCTTCTGCTCGAGCTCGATGATGCCCGGAATGGCGGTGTTAAAGGAATGCGCGACCAGGGGCCCGAGGACGTAAGGCAGGTTGATTTCGGCGTAGTTCTTCTGCGCCACGTCATCGGGAATGGCGAAGGCGGTCCAGGGTGCGGCAGGCGGCGTCGTCGTGTGCCAGATGCCTTCCATCGCCGCGAGCTTGGTGGGCTGGACGAGATAGTCGAGCCGCCCGAGCGCGTCGCCGAGGGTGACGACCGCGAGCGAGGAGATGACGCCGAAGAGAGCCGCCATGCGGAAGGAGCGGGCGGCAAATTCGCGATGCTGCTTGCGCAACAGGTAGTAGGCGCTGATGCCCATGACGAAGAGCGCGCCCGTCACGAAGCCGGCGATGGTGGTATGCACGAACTTCGCCTGCGCATCTTCGCTGAAGATGAGCGCTGCGATGTTGTTGAACTCCATGCGCATCGTGTCGGGGTTGAAGCTCGCGCCGACCGGGTCCTGCATGAAGCCGTTCGCGATCAAGATCCACAGCGCCGACAGGTTGGAGCCGAGCGCCACCAGATAGGTGACGGCGAGATGGGCCCCCTTGCTCAACCGGTTCCAGCCGAAAAACATCAACCCGACGAAGGTCGATTCCATGAAGAAGGCCATCAATCCTTCGACGGCAAGTGGTGCGCCGAAGACGTCTCCCACGAAATGCGAATACATCGACCAGTTGGTGCCGAATTCGAATTCCATGGTGAGGCCGGTGGCAACGCCGATGGCGAAGTTGATGCCGAAGAGTTTGCCCCAGAACTGGGTCATGTCCTTATAGATCTGCTTGCCGGTGATGACGTACACCGTCTCCATCGCGGCGAGCAGGAAGGTCAGGCCCAGCGTCAGGGGAACGAAGATGAAATGATACAGGGCGGTTAAGGCGAACTGGAGTCGCGATAAGTCTACGACGCTGGGGTCCATCTCAGGCTCCGGATTCTGTGCGCAGTCTGGCCACGGTTGATGAGGAACGCCGACTGTGCTGTCCGGTTAATCGGGTTACGGCGATTTCACCTTGATCTGTATCAATGAGAAATTCGCCTGACCCATCAGTCTTCTATCATGATGGAAGATGGTTCTCAGACGGCTTTGACGAAGCGGCGCCGGCGGGCATGGCTCGCCGAGTTGGGCCGTACCGGCGGCGGGCGCGGCCGTGCCGCGGGCTTGGTGCTCGCGCTCGACAGCCTGGCGGCCATCGGCTTCGCCGCCGGTCTCGCCTATGGGCTGACGGCATTGCCGCAGGGCTTGCGCGCGGCGCTACCCTGGCTCGCCCTGGGGGCGGGGGGCGCCCTTCTGCGCGGTCTGGTCGGGCTGCTCTCGGCCAGGCTCGGAGCCGCCGCCGCGCGCGCCGCCAAGGGGCAGCTGCGGGACCGGCTGGTGCGGGCGAGCCTCGACCTGCCGCTCGACCAGCGGCCCGAGACCGGAGCGCTGATGACGGTGGCGGTCGATCAGGTCGAAACGCTGGATGGCTATGTCGCGCGCTTCCTGCCCGCCCGTGCCGCCGTCGCGGGCATTCTGGCCGTGCTTGTCGCCACCGGCCTCGCGAGCCCGGTGGGCGCCGCCATCCTCGGCGCGACCTTGCTGCCCTTCGTCTTTCTCATGATCCTTGCCGGGGGCGCCGCGGCCGATCAAGCCGCGGCCCAGTTTCAGGCGATGGTCCGCCTCGGCGCCCTCTTCGCGGACCGCATCCGCGGGCTGCCGCTGATCCTTGCCTTCCAGGCCGAGCGGCGGGAGACTAATCAACTCGCGCAGGCCGCGGACGATTTGCGCCGCCGCACCATGGCGGTCTTGCGGGTCGCCTTCATCAGCACGGCGGGGCTCGAGTTCTTCGCGGCTCTCGCCGTGGCCGTCATTGCGCTCTACGCCGGCTTCAATCTGCTCGGCGTGATGCCCGGCCTCATCACGCCCTTCGGCATCGGCCATCTCGACTTGGCCGGCGCCTTCTTCATCCTGGCGCTCGCCCCTGAATTCTATGCGCCGATGCGCAGGCTCGCTGCCGCCTATCACGATCGGCAGGCGGCCGAGACCGCGGCGGAGGGACTGATGGCGCTGGAGGCGCGGCTGCCTGCGGCACCCCGCGCTGCCCCACGGCTGCTGACGGCCGCACCCGCTATCAGCTTCGAGGCGGTGACGCTGCGCTATCCGGGGGAAGACCAAGCCGCACTCTCCGCCTTCTCGCTCAGCGTCGCCCCCGGCGAGGTGGTGGCGGTGGTTGGCCCTTCGGGTGCGGGCAAGACGAGCCTGCTCAATCTGCTGCTCGGCGCCGTCGCGCCGACGGCAGGGCGGATCACCGTCGATGGGCAGGATCTGAACGACACGGGCGGCCTTGCCGGTGCCGTCGGCTGGATGGGCCAATCGCCCCTGGTGACGGCGGGCACCATCGCCGAGAACATCGCCCTCGTGCGCCGCGCCGCCCGTGCCGAAGAGATCGAGGCCGCAGCCGAGGCCGCCGGTCTTCTGCCGATGCTCGCGGGCCGGCCGCTCGGCATGCAAACGCCGCTCGATGAGCGTGGCGGCGGCCTATCCGGCGGCGAGCGCCAGCGTCTCGGCCTCGCCCGACTTTTCCTCCGGCCATCGCCCGTTCTGCTGCTGGACGAGCCGACGGCGCATCTCGATGCCGAGGCCGAGGGCGCATTGGCCGCCGCCATCGGCCGCGCCGTGCGGGGCCGCACCACGCTGATCGTGACGCATTCCGCCCGGCTCGCCGCCATCGCCGACCGCACCATCCGGCTGGAGGCCGCATGACCCCGCATCTTGCTCGCTTCCTCGCACAGGAGCGCCGCCGCGAGCGGGGACGCCTCGTCCTCGCCTGTCTCGCGGCCGGCACCGTCACCGCCGCGTCGACCCTGCTGCTCGGCATTTCCGGTTGGTTTCTGACGGCCGCCGGCCTCGCGGGACTGGCGGGGCCGTTGGTCGCCAACGGCTTCAACTATTTCACGCCGGCCGCGCTCATTCGCCTTTTCGCCATTCTGCGCACCGGCGGCCGCTATGCCGAGCGGGTGCTGGAGCATGAGGCCGCGCTGCGCGCCCTGGCCCGCATCCGGCCTGCGCTCTTCGCGGCGATCCTGGCCGCCCCCGCCGAACGCGCCTTGGGCTACAGCGTGGGGGATGCCGCAAGCCGCATGGTGCAGGATGTGGATGCGCTGGAAGCGCGCTTCGTCCGCCTGCCGGTGCCCTGGGGCATGGCGGCGGCCTTCCTCGCCGGCACGGCGATGGTGCTGCCAGCCGGCCTGCTGCCGGCGCTCGTGACCGCCGGCATCCTAGGGACGACGTTCGGCATCGGCTCCTGGCTGGCTCGTCTTGCGCGGGCCGATGGACAGGCGGTGCAGCGCGCCAATGCCGCGCTGAAGGAGCGCTATGCCGGCCTCGTCTCGGCCTCCGCCGAACTCCGCGCCTATGGGCTCGAGACCTGGGCTGCGGCGGAGATCGCAACGGAGGGCGAGAGGCTGCTCGCCGCGCAGGCGCGGGTCACCGCCTGGGGTGGCTGGTTCGCGCTGCTCCAAGGCTCGGCGGCGGGCCTCGCCGGGATGGCCGCGCTTGCGCTCGCGCCGCCGCATCATCTGCCCCTCGCAGCGATGGCGGCGCTTGGTGCGACGATGACGGTGGACGGCGCCGGTGCCTTCCTGCGCGGGCTGGAAGCGAAAGGCGGCTGGCAGGAGGCCGCCGACCGGCTGGAGACCGTGCTCACGCCACCGCCACCCGCTTTGGCGCCAGGCATGGCCATCGGCCCCGACCCGGAGATCGACCTCGGCATCGGTGCCGCGCCGCTGGCGTCGGGCAGTATCGTCGGCCTCACCGGTGCCTCGGGCATCGGCAAGACGACGCTGCTCGAGCGGCTCGTCGGGCTACGCTCGGCAGTCGGAGCCCGCATCACGCTGGATGGCCGGCCGCTCGACCGCCTGGAGACCGCTGCATACCGACGGGTTTTCGCCTATGCACCCCAGGATGCGCCACTGCTGGCCGGCACCGTGCGGGCCAATCTCATGCTGGCCTGCCCGGACCGGGCGGAGGTCGGGGATGATCTGCTGTGGTGTGCGCTGGAGGATGCGGCCCTTGCCGCCCGCATGCGCGCCTTGCCCGACGGCTTGGACACCTGGCTGGGCGAAAACGGCGCCCGGCTCTCGGGCGGAGAGCGCCGCCGCCTCGGCCTCGCCCGCGCCTATCTTCGGCCGGCGCCATGGCTTCTGCTGGACGAGCCGACCGCCGGGTTGGATCTGGCCACCGAGGCGATCGTGTGCGGCCGGCTGGCGGCGCGCCTGGCGCGTACTGGTCAGGGCGCCCTCGTCGTTTCGCATCGCCCGGCGCCGCTGCGGCTTTGCAGCTCTGTTCTGCGCCTGGGCGATCCCGCGCCGCATGCCATGATGTCTTCAACCGGACAGCGCGCTGACCTACATACGATCAAGCTTGCTTGAACCGGGATGGTCTGATGGCGAAGACGGATCTCTACGCGACTCTCGGCGTCAGTCGCAGCGCGAGCGCCGAGGAGATTCGCAAGGCTTATCGCGCCTTGGCGAAGCAGCATCATCCTGATCTCAATCCGGGCAACCAGGTGGCCGAGGATCGCTTCAAGGCGATCGCCGCCGCCTACGACATTCTGGGCGACGCGGAGAAGCGCGGCCGATACGACCGCGGCGAGATCGACGAGACGGGGGCCGAGGCGGCCCCCGAACATCCCTCCTATCGCAGCTACGCCGAAGGCGCCCAGGGACGGCGCTACCGGCAGCAGGCGGGGCCGGAGATGAGCGAGGCAGATCTGAGCGATCTTTTCGCCGATCTCTTCGGCCAAGGCGCGCAACCGGGCGGCCGGACGAATGGCCCGCGCCGCGGGCGTGATGCGCACTACACCCTCACCATCGACTTTCTCGATGCGGTGACGGGAACGACGAAGCGCCTGGCGCTGCCGGAAGGACGGGGGCTCGATGCGCGCATTCCCCCCGGGATCGAAGAAGGCCAGGTGATGCGGCTGAAGGGCCAGGGCGGGCCGGGGCGCGAAGGTGGCCCCGCCGGCGACGCCTTGATCGAAATCCACATCACTCCGCATCGCGAGTTCCGCCGCGACGGACGGGACATTCATGTCGAGGTGCCGATCAGCTATTCGGAAGCGGTGCTCGGCGCCAAGATTCCGGTGCCGACGCCGACCGGCCCCGTCACGATGACGATCCCGAAAGGCTCCGACACGGGCACGAAGCTGCGCCTGCGCGGCCGTGGCGTGGCGGCACATGGTGGCCAGCCGGCGGGTGACGAATTCGTCACCCTCAAGCTGGTGCTCGGGACGGTCGACGACGCGCTGGAGACCTTTCTGCGGAATTGGCCCGGCCGCGAGCGGGACGACCCACGGAAGGAGCACAACTGACCGCGCCGGAAAGGCCGCCGGCGCATCATCCACTCGGCCAGTCCGTCCCCCAAACAGACAGGTCGCACTCTTGCCGGCTCGGCTCTACCTGATACCGGTCTGGATCAGAGGCGAAGCGGCGTATGGACGGGATGACGGGGCTGACGGGACTTTCGGCCCGGCCCATTTTCGACGAGGACTGGTGGTTCGACGCGGTCTGCCCGGGGGCCTGGGCGCGGCATGAAGTGCGGCGCGATGGGCGGCTCTTCGCCTCCTTCGCCTTCCATATCTTTCGCAAGATGGGCTTCCGCTACGTCACCATGCCGGGTCTGACACGCACGCTGGAACCCACCATCCATCCGGGCGCGCGCAAGCCGGTCAGCCGGCTGCAAAGCTCGACGGCGCTGCTCAAGGAGTTGCTAGAGAGCATGCCCCGCCACGACCGTATGGAACTGTGCCTGCCGCCGGACAGCGAATTGGCGCTTCCCTTCAGCCTTCTCGGCTACAGGAGCACCGCGACCTATACTTTTCGCCAAGAGGGCGAATCGCGGGATACGCTGTGGCACGGGATGGACCAGAAAACCCGCAATCTGATCACGACCTCGCGCAAGCGGCTCGCCGTCACCCGTCATTACGATCTCGACCGCTATGTCCGGCTCTCGCGCGGCAGCCGCAAGAGTGGCGGCCGGGACAAGACCGACTATGCGGCGATCTGCCGAGCGTTTGAGGCCTGCCTGTTACGAGAGCAGACAACCATCCTGGCGGCGGTGGACGAAGAGGGACGTGATGTCGCGAGTGCGATCCTGATCTGGGATCGACACGAGCTTTATTATTGGATGAGCGCGCGGGACAATGGCCTCTCCGGTAATGCCGCAAACAGCCTGCTCGTATGGGAAGCGTTGGAACTGGCCTCGGCGCTTGGCCGCCGTTTCGACGTGGATGGTTTCATCACGCCGCGCAACGGCGTCTTTCTATCGAAGTTCGGCCTGCAGCCGGCGATCCGCCATTACGTCACCAACGTCAATCCGGTCTGGTCGATGCTGCAGGGCATTCGCGCCGCCTTCCGGCCGGGACTGGACCAAGTCTCCTACCGCTGACCGGCGCCGGCCGCTGACAAGCCGGCGAGCAGCCGCCCACTCTCTGGCGCCCGTGGCGCCCATGGACTAACCTCATCACGGGGTGCGCCGCGGCCCGATGCATCGGCCGGCGCCAGGACCTGGTGCGAGGTGTGTGATGATCACGATCGAAACCCTGTCCGCCACGGTCTCCGGCTTCGATGCCGAAGATCTGCAGCGCTGGATCGACAATGCCTGGGTGCGCCCGGATGGCCCGCCCGGCAGCTATCGCTTCCACGACATCGACGTCGCCCGCCTGCGCCTCATTCTCCAACTGCGTGACGACATGGGGATCGACGAGGGCGCGCTGCCGGTGGTGCTATCACTTCTCGACCAACTGTACGAGACACGGCGCCAGATACGGCGCCTGTGCGATGTCATGGAAACGACACTGTCGCCGGAAGATCGCCGACGGCTGCGCGAAGACATCGGCCCCGTCTGATAAAATAAGTCGTCCTGACGGTCCGCTCGCGGCCACGTGCGTGACGGCGCGGCCGTCTCTTGATCTGCATCAACGCTCTCCTCCCTCACTCGCCTGCACAACGGGACATCCAGGGAGATCATCCCGCCGCTGCAGTGTCTCGCATCCCGCGATCTGCTGCGGGTTCGTTCAGGCAGGCGCTACGGCGCCCAGGAGGTCCAGATGCACGATCCGTCCGCTGCCACACCAACTCAGTCGCAGCCGCTCTCGCCCGATCTGCTCAAGAAGATGGATGCCTACTGGCGCGCCGCGAATTACCTCTCGGTCGGCCAGATTTATCTGCGCGACAATCCCTTGCTCGAACAACCCTTGACGCTGGAGCACGTCAAGCCGCGGCTGCTTGGCCACTGGGGCACGACGCCCGGCCTCAACATGCTCTATGTGCATCTCAATCGCCTGATCAAGGACAACGATCTAGACATGATCTATGTCATCGGGCCAGGCCATGGCGGGCCGGGGCTGGTGGCGCATGCCTATCTCGAAGGCTCCTATACCGAACGATATCCCGCGATCGAGCGCAGCCGTAGCGGTCTGCATCGGCTGTTCCGGCAGTTTTCATGGCCCTACGGCATTCCGAGCCATGTGGCGCCCGAGACACCAGGCTCGATCCATGAGGGCGGCGAGCTCGGCTATTCCCTGGCGCATGCCTATGGTGCGGCCTTCGACAATCCCGATCTGATCGTCGCCTGCGTGGTAGGGGACGGCGAGGCTGAGACCGGGCCGCTCGCCACGAGCTGGCATTCCAACAAGTTCATCAATCCGGCCCGCGACGGGGCGGTTCTGCCCATCCTGCATCTCAACGGGTTCAAGATCGCCAACCCGACCATCCTGTCCCGCATCGGTGACGAGGAGCTGGCGCAGTTGATGCGCGGCTACGGTTACGAACCGCATTTCGTGGAAGGACATGAGCCGGAGCTCGTGCATCAGCAGCTCGCCGCGACACTGGACGCCGTTCTTGCCCGCATCAAGCAGATTCAGGCGACGGCCCGTGCTGCGGACGCGCAAGCGACGCCGGAGCGGCCGCACTGGCCGATGATCGTGCTGCGCACGCCGAAAGGCTGGACCGGGCCGAAGGTCGTGGACGGCAAGCCGGTGGAAGGCACCTGGCGGGCGCATCAGGTGCCCATCACCAATTTTCAGACTCCGGAACATCTCACCATTCTGGAGGATTGGCTGCGCAGCTACAGGCCGCAGGAGCTTTTCGACCGCAACGGTAAGTTCCGCGACGACTATGCGGAGCTCGCGCCGACCGGTCATCGCCGCATGGGCTACAATCCGCATGCGAATGGCGGCGAGATCATGCAGCCGCTCTCCCTGCCGCATTTCAGCGACTACGCAGTGGCGGTGCAGGAGCCGGGGGCGGTGCGGGCCGAAGCCACGCGTGTGCTGGGCCACTACATCCGCGACGTCATGAAGCTCAACATGGAGCGACGGAACTTCCGTCTCTTCGGGCCGGACGAGACCGCCTCCAACCGCCTGGATGCCGTCTACGAGGTGACGAAGAAGGAGTGGATGGCGGAGACGGTGGACTTCGACACGGATCTCGCATCCGATGGCCGCGTCATGGAGGTGTTGAGCGAGCATCTATGCCAGGGGTGGCTGGAGGGTTATCTTCTGACGGGCCGTCATGGCTTCTTCAGCTGTTATGAAGCCTTCATCCACATCATCGATTCGATGATGAACCAGCATGCGAAATGGCTCAAGGTCACGCGCGACATCCCCTGGCGCAAGCCCATCGCCTCGCTGAACTATCTCCTCACCTCCCATGTCTGGCGGCAGGACCATAACGGCTTTTCCCATCAAGACCCGGGCTTCATGGATCTGGTGGCGAACAAGAAGGCGGATATCGCGCGCATCTATCTGCCGCCGGATGCCAATACCCTTCTCTCCGTCGCGCATCACTGCCTGCACAGCCGGAACTACATCAATCTGATCGTCGCCGGAAAACAGCCGGAGTGGCAGTGGCTGTCGATGGATCAGGCCATCAAGCATTGCACGGCTGGCGCCGGCATCTGGGACTTCGCGAGTGACGAGGGCGAGCCAGACGTCGTCATGGCCTGCGCGGGTGACGTGCCGACGGTCGAGACCATGGCGGCCGTGATGCTACTGCGGGAATACGTGCCGGACATCAAGATCCGCGTCGTCAACGTCGTCGATCTCATGGTGCTGCAGCCAACCTCGGAACACCCACATGGCCTTGAGGACAGCGAGTTCGACGCGCTCTTCACCCGCGACAAGCCCGTGGTCTTCGCCTTCCATGGCTACCCGTCTCTGATCCACAAGCTCACCTATCGCCGGTACAACCACGTCAACATCCACGTGCGCGGCTACAAGGAAGAGGGCACGACGACGACGCCCTTCGACATGGTGGTGATCAACAACCTCGACCGGTTCCAGCTGGCTCTGGATGCGATCGAGCGGATTCCCCGGCTGAAGGATCAAGTGCCGGCGGAACGGGATCGCTACTGGGCGACGATCCAGAAGCACAAGCTCTATGTCGGCGAGCATGGCGACGACATGCCCGAGATCGTCAACTGGCGCTGGCACCGCTGAGGCGCGCGCGGCCGAACCCGGCGCAGGTCCCTCTGCGCCGGGAGGGTCTTGAGCGACATGTCGGAGATAGCGATGCGCCATCACGGATCGATCCTCACGCTTAATGCCGGCTCCTCCAGCATCAAGTTCGCGCTCTTCGATGCGGCGCAGAACCTGCGGGAGACGCTGCGCGGCGAGATCGAGAACCTGTCCAGCGTGCCGCACTTCCATGCAGTGGACGACGAGGGGCGCGTGCTGATCGAGCGACGCTGGGCTCCGGAAGACAACGCTTCCTACCCTCATGTACTGGGGGAGTTGATCGCCTTTGCGGAGGCGCATCTGGGGGAGGGCGGCTTGAGTTCGGTCGGCCATCGCATCGTGCATGGCGGGGCGGAATACAGTGCCCCGGTGCGGCTGGATGGCGCGACCGTCGCCGCCCTCGAAGCACTGACGCCCCTTGATCCGCTGCATCTGCCGCTCAACCTGGCGCCCATCCGGGCGATTGCCGCGGCGCGGCCGAGCCTGCCCCAGATCGCCTGTTTCGACACCGCCTTCCACCATACCGTGCCAGAGGTCGCGCGCAGCTATGCCCTACCGCGCACCCTCACCACTCAAGGGGTGCGCGCCTACGGTTTCCATGGCCTGTCCTACGAATATATCGCGGCGGCCTTGCAGGATGTGGCGCCGGGTCTCGCCTACGGTCGGGTGATCGTCGCGCATCTCGGCTCCGGCGCCAGCCTCTGCGCTCTCGCGAACGGCAAAAGCTTCGCCACGACCATGGGCTTCAGCGCCATCGACGGGCTGATGATGGCGACGCGCTCGGGCATCGTTGACCCGGGCGTGCTGCTCTATCTCGGGCGGCAAGGCATGAGTTTCGCTCAGATCGAAGAGATGCTCTACCGCCAGTCCGGCCTGCTCGGCGTTTCAGGCATTAGCGGTGACGTCCGCACGCTGCAGGAGAGCGACGCACCGGAAGCGCGGCAGGCGCTGGATCTCTTCGTCTACCGCGTCGCCTGGGAGGCAGGGGCGCTCGTCAGTGTCCTAGGTGGATTGGACGGGCTGGTCTTCACGGCTGGCATCGGGGAGCATTCGGCCGGTCTGCGGGCTGAAATCTGTGCGCGCCTCGCCTGGCTGGGTGTGCGGTTGGATGCGGCGGCGAATGCCGCCCACGCCGCCGTCATCAGCCTGCCGGACAGTGCCGTTTCTGTCCGCGTCATCCCGACGAACGAGGAGCTGATGATCGCCCGGCATGTGCTAGGCCTGCTGGGCTGAGGGGCGGGGCCGTGCGCCCCACCCCTTTTTGCGTCAGGCGGCGACGGTCTCGGGCAGGGCCGGGTAATCGGTGTAGCCCTCGGCTCCGTGGGCGTAGAGCGTGTTGCGATTCAACTCGTTCAGCGGCGCTCCGGTGCGGAGGCGGGCCGGAAGATCGGGGTTGGCGATGAATTTCACGCCAAACGCGATGGCATCCGCCCAGCCTTCGGACAGCGCCTTTTCCGACTGCTCGACGGTGAAGCGCTCATTGGCGATGTAAGTGCCGCCGAATTCCTGCTTCAGCGTCGGGCCGATCGAATCCGCCGCTTCATGTTCACGGGCGAAGAGGAAGGCGAGGCCGCGCTTCTTCGCTTCCCGCGCCACATGGCTGAAGGTGCCGCGCAGATCGCTGTCGCCCATGCTGTGGCTATCGCCGCGCGGCGCAAGATGCAGGCCGACGCGATCCGCACCCCAGACGGAGATGGCGGCATCCACCGCTTCGAACATCAGCCGCGCGCGGTTTTCCACCGGGCCGCCGTATTCATCGGTCCGCTTGTTGCTGCCGTCCTGCAGGAACTGGTCGAGCAGATAGCCGTTGGCGCCGTGGATCTCCACGCCGTCGAAGCCGGCGCGCTGGGCATTCTCGGCGCCGCGCTTGTAGTCCGCGATGATGCCGGGAAGTTCCTCGAGGGTCAGGGCGCGGGGTGTCGGGTAGGGACGCTCGGGCCGCAGCAGGCTGACATGGCCCTGGGCCGCGATGGCCGAGGGAGCTACCGGCAAATCGCCACCCAGCAGGGAAGGATCGGAGATGCGGCCGCAATGCCAGAGCTGCATCATGATGTGGCCGCCGGCCGCATGCACGGCATCGGTGATGACGCGCCAGCCTTCCACCTGGGCTTCCGACCAGATCCCGGGCGTCCGCTCGTAGCCGACGCTTTTCGGATTGATGTTGGTCGCTTCGGTGAGGATCAGGCCGGCGCTCGCGCGCTGGACGTAATAGTCGCGCATCAGCGGCGTCGGCACACGGTCCTCGGTGGCACGGGCGCGGGTGAGGGGGGCCATCAAGACGCGGTGCGGCAGGTCGAGCGCGCCGACGCGGATCGGGTCGAAAAGTGTGGGCATGGGTGGCATATCCCTGGTTGCGGGCTGAGAAGCCCCGGCTGAAAGGCGCGCCGCAGACCCAAGGTAAGCGGCGAAAGCGGGCACGCCGGTGTTTGATGTTCGACGAATATCGAATATAGGAGAGGGCATCATGGCGCAAGAGCCCTACTGCCACCCGGATATCGAGACGGTCAGCCTGGCCGAGGTGCTGCATGCGCTGAGCGACCCCGTGCGCCTTTGCATTTTGCGCTCTTTGAGGCCGGGTGAAGAGACTGCGTGGAGCGGCTTCATGGTGAAGGTCTCGCCCTCCACCCTCAGCCATCACATGAAGGTTCTGCGCAATGCAGGCCTGATCCGCAACCGGCGCGAGGGTACGCGCTGTCTCGTCTCGCTACGGCCGGAGCTTTCCGGCCGCTTCCCGGATCTGGTGGAGACGGTGATGCGGCTCACGCCGCCCGCCTGTATCGAGGCCGAAGACGCGGCCTAATCAGCCCCAGGCTTCCTGATAGAGGGCGATGATCTCGGCGGCCTCTGGCACGCGCGGGTTGTTGGCGGGCGAGCCGGAGGCGAGCGCTTGTTCCGCCATCAGCGGCAACAGCCTGTCCCATGCCGCCGGGTCGATGCCGTAGCTCTTCGGCGTCGGCACGGCGAGATCGCGGTTGAGCGCAGCGAGGGCTGTCGTCAGCTTGGCCACCGCGCTCTGGTCGCCTTCCGTCGCTTCCGCCAGACGCATGGCCCGCGCGCAGGTGGCATAGCGGCCGAGGGCGGCAGGCGCCGACCAGCGGGTGACGGTCGGTAGCAGCATGGCGTTGGACAGGCCGTGCGCGACGTGGAAATGCGCGCCGATCGGCCGGCTCATGCCATGCACGAGCGCAACCGAAGCGTTGGAAAAGGCGATGCCCGCCTGATGCGCACCCAGCATCATGGCAGCGCGCGCTCCGCGGTTACCGGGCTCGGCATAGGCCGTGCGCAGATTGTCCCAGATCAGCCGCATGGCGGAGAGCGCCATCTGGTCGGAGAAGTCATTTGCCCGGCGCGAGACATAGGCCTCGATCGCATGGGTCAGGGCGTCAACGCCAGTATCGGCGGTCAGCCGGGCCGGTTTCGACATCGTCAGCTCGAAATCGATAATCGCCGCCATGGGAAGATAAGCGAGGCCGGCGCAGAGCATTTTCTCCCCACTTGCCTCGTCCGTGATGATGGTGAAACGCGTCGCCTCCGAACCGGTACCGGCAGTGGTGGGGATGGCGACGATGGGCAGGCCCGGCGCATCCTGCACATGCGGCACGCGAAGCTCCCGCATCGTGCCGCCGAGCGGTCCGAGCACCGCAGCGGCCTTGGCCGTGTCGATGGGGCTACCGCCGCCGAAGCCAATGACGCAGTCGAAATCGCCGCTGCGCAATTGGGTCAACGCGGCATCGACCGAGGCGACCGTCGGATCGGGCACCACCTCGGTGAAGGCGGGGATCTCCCCGCCCAGGATGGCGCGCAGACGGGCCAAGCCGCCGGAGGTGGCGAGGAAGGGGTCGGTGACGATGAGCGGCCGAGAGAGGCGGAGCTGCTCCAGAACCGCAGGCGTCTCCTCAAGGCTGCCGGGGCCGAGGCGGATCAGGCGCGGGAGAGCGATGGCGGCCATGGGGGTGTCCCTTCCAGGATCTGGTTCGACCGGACTCTGGGCAGAAGGGCCGCGGCTTGTCCACCGAGGGAGGCGCTACCAGCTGCGCGCGGAGACGGTGCAGAGGCGGGACCAGAGGCGCGCGAAATCGGGGCTCGTCGCCTCGAAGCGCGTCATCGTCATGATGCCGGCGACGGAAAGGAAGCGCGTTCCGGCGAGGGCGCCGCTGCCCGCGCTGCCGTCGATCGTGCCACAGATGGCCAGAAGGCCGCCCGCGCTGCGCTGGACGAAGGCGTCCGCGAAACCGCGGTAGTCGGGCGCGTTCAAGGCATGCCGCACCGCAGCTTCTGCCTGAATCAGGGAGGTTTGCAACCTGCTGTCGAGCGTGTGTGGCGCGGCCCTCTGGGTCGCGGGCGTCAGCATGGCGCCGGGCTGCAGCGAGATGGCGAAGCAGATCGCGCAGAGGGCCGAGGCGATGAAGGCCAGCAGATGGTGGCCCAAGCCAGCGGCGCGGGGCGCGTATCCCGTGATCAGAGAAGCTCCAGGCGCGATCGCGCTCTCGCACCCGCCATAGCCGCAGCCGGGACAGCGGCTATGGCGGCCGGGGATGACGGCTGTGCACCAGGGGCAGATGATTGCCATGGCGGCCTCCTTGGCCTCATGCGGTTGCAAGGCTGCGAGAACCAGTTTCCGACGCCGCGGGGCTCATCACGATGACGGCGGGAGATGCGCTATGGTCGAGTGGTTCGCGCTCGGGTGGTTGCATTAAGCCGGGTCACGCCACGAGCGTCTGTACGCGCGACTACATAGGGAGAAACACGTACCCGTCGGCGTCTTGCCGCCTCGGACGGGTGGACCATCTCAAAGGGATGGACGGTAGGGACAGCATGACCGAGCAGGAAGATGTGCCCATCACGATGCCGGAGGGCACGCCCGAGGAGACGCATCACCGGCGGCGGCGCATGGCCCATCTGCTCGGCCGTCTCCCGGATCGCTTACGTCGCGCCACGATCTGGTTGCTGCGCCCGCATGCCCGCTGGGTGCGCATCCCGGTCGGCGTGCTGCTGGTGCTCGGCGGCATCTTCAGCATCCTGCCGGTGCTGGGCATTTGGATGCTGCCGCTCGGCCTTGTCCTGCTCGCGGAGGACGTGCCGCTGTTGCGGCGCTGGCGCGAGAAAGCGCTCGACTGGATCGAGCAGAAACGTCCGCACTGGATCTATGGCGAGGACGCCAAGCCGAAGCCAGCGCAGCCTGGCACGCCCCAGCGCTGAGCGGGCTGGCGCCTGCATTCCGTTGGCGCGCTAGCTGAGAAGCCGTGCCGTCTCGAAGAAGGCGCGGATGGTTTTTGCCTCCGCCCGTTCCTTCAGGCAGATCATTACCTCGTCCATCGCCATGGCCGGCCCCTCGATCGTGAGCCGCACCAGCCGCAGATCGTGACCGAATTCGGCTTCCGAGACGAAACCGACGCCCAGCCCCATGGCAACGATTTCCCGCATCGCTTCCCGTCCTTCGGCCTCGATGGCGAAAGCAAGGGTGAGTCCTTGGGCTTCCGCCGCCTCCTCGACCTTCTTGCGTGTCTTGGAGCCCTGTTCCCGGCCGACGAGCGGGAAGCGCATGAGGGCTGCAAGGGGAACCGGCCCCATACCCGCCAAAGGGTGGTCGCGTGCGACGCAGGCGATGATCGGGCTGGTGTTCAGCGACACGCTGTCGATGTCGCGGATCGACGGAATATCGCCGATCACACCGATGTCGGTCTCATAGCTCGCCAGGGCGCGGCTGATGGTCTCGGTATTGCCGCTGCGGAGGACGACGCGGACGCCTGGGTAGCGTTCGCGAAAGGCCGTCAATACCGGCAGCACGTGATGCACCGCATCCGCCATGATGGACAGGCGGCCCGCGCGCAGCGCACGCGATTCGGAGAGCAGCTCCAGGGCCTGGGTCTCCGTCTCGAACATGCGGCGGGTGATGGCCAGAAGCTGCTCTCCCGCCGGGGTCAGCACCACCTGCTTGCGCTGCCGGTTGAAGAGCAGGACGTCATACTCCTCCTCCAGCTTGCGAACCTGGTCGGAAATTGCGGGCTGGGTCAGTAGCAGTTCCTGCGCAGCGCGGGAGAAGCCGCCATGGATCGCGACGTAGTGGAAGGCGCGCAGCTGAACGTAGCGCATAGGTCTGCATCATCCTGGGTGATAGATCGGGTCGTCTCAAAGACTGAGCCGATGCCATAGACCGAGCAGGCGGGCAGGATCGGTGAAATTTATGGTTCAATACAAAATAGCGATTTTTCAGATGATTTTATCTGGCCGATGCTAGGGCTGCATCGCGACGGAGACAGTCATGGCCACTCACCCTTTTGACCAGACGGCAGAACCGCTGCCGGCTCCGGCCCTGGGTGAGCCTTATCTGCTGACCCCTGGCCCGCTGACGACCGCTCTCTCCGTCAAGCAGGCGATGCTGCGGGATTGGGGTTCATGGGACGCGGGGTTTCGCGGGCTGACAGCCGAGTTGCGCCGCGCGCTCCTGAATTTGGTAGGGCAGGAGGAAGCGTCCTTCGATTGCGTGCCGATGCAGGGCAGCGGCACGGCCGCCGTGGAGGCGATGCTCGCCTCCTTCGTGCCGCGCGAAGGCCGCGTGCTCGTGCTTGCCAACGGCGCCTATGGCAAGCGAGCGGCGGAGATCCTGACCTATCTCGGGCGTGACCATCGGCTGATCGACAAGGGGGATTACTTGCCGCCTCGGGGTGGCGAGGTGGCAAGGCTGCTCGCGGATGATCCCAGCATCAGCCATGTCTTCGTGGTGCATTGTGAGACGAGTTCGGGGATCCTCAATCCTGTGCGTGAGATTTCCGAGGCCGTTTATGCCGCGGGGCGAAAGCTGCTGGTCGATTCGATGAGCGCCTTTGGCGCTGTCCCGACGGATTTCCGTTACGAGGCGCTGGTCTCTTCCGCCAACAAATGCATCGAGGGCGTGCCTGGCTTCGGCTTCGTCATTGCCCGCAAGAGCGAGCTTGAAGCGGCGCGCGGGCGCAGCCATTCACTCAGCCTCGACTTGCATGCGCAATGGACAGTGATGGAGAAGACGGGCCAGTGGCGCTTCACCCCGCCCACCCATGCGGTCGCCGCCTTCATCGAGGCGTTGCGTCTGCATCGTGCAGAGGGGGGTGTCGCCGGGCGCGGCGCGCGCTACGCCATGAATCGGGACGTGCTGGTCACCGAAATGCGGGCAGCCGGTTTCGAGACGCTGCTGCCGGACGCGTGGCTGTCTCCGATCATCGTGACCTTCTTCTGCCCAGGTGACCCGGCCTTCGACTTCGGGCGCTTCTACGGGCTGATGAAGGAACGCGGCTTCATCATCTATCCGGGAAAGCTCACGGCGGTGGAGAGCTTCCGCATCGGCTGCATTGGTCAGATGGATCATCACGTCATGCGCCGTGTGGCGGGGGCAGCGGCCGAGGCGCTGGCCGCCATGGGTGTCGCCTCTGCGGCGCCGCCCAGGGCGGCCATCGCGGAACGCGCGCGCTTGGCTGCCTGAGGCACCGATGTCCCTCATCCACACGGAAGGCGAATCCAATCGCTCCGACGCGCGGGCGCGCTGGGCGGCCGGGCTGCAGGATGTGCGCACGCAGTCTCTGCTGCAGCGGGATGCCCAGGCGTTCCTGCACCAAAGCCTGTCGAGCCCGTGCCTCACCACCATTGCGCGCGCCGAGGGGATCTGGATCGAGGATACCGCCGGCCGCCGCTACATGGATTTCCATGGCAACAGCGTCCATCACATCGGCTACGGCCACCCACGCCTGAAGGCCGCGATCACCGCGCAGATGGATGTGCTGAGCTTCGCGCCGCGTCGCTTCACCTGCGAGCCGGCGGTGGAACTGGCCGAGACGCTGGGTGCGCTCGCGCCAGGCGATCTCGGCAAGGTGCTGTTCACGACTGGCGGCTCGGATGCGGTGGAGGTCGCGCTGAAACTCGCCCGCGCCGCCACTGGGCGCTTCAAGACGCTCTCCTTCTGGGATGCCTTCCACGGCGCCGGCTTCGGTGCGGCGAGCGTCGGCGGTGAGGCGACCTTCCGCTCCGGCATTGCGGGCCCTTTGCTGCCCGGCACGGAACATGTCGCGCCCTGGGCCGCGCACCACTGCCCCTATGGCACCCGAAGTCTCGAAGACTCGGCCCGGGCCTGTGCCAGCATGATCGCCTATGTTCTGGCGCGGGAAGGGGACTTCGCCGCCGTGGTGGCCGAGCCGATGCGCGCCACGCCCAACCCGCCCGTGCCCGGCTTCTGGCGCGCCGTGCGCGAGGCCTGTGACCGCCATGGCACCCTGCTGATCTTCGACGAAATCCCGACCGGCCTCGGCAAGACGGGGCGGCTCTTCGCTTCCGAACATGATGGCGTCACGCCGGACATCCTGGTGATCGGCAAATCCCTCGGCGGTGGCATTCTGCCGATCGCCGCCTGCATCGCGCGGCGCGACCTCGACGTCGCCGGAGACTATGCCATCGGCCATTATACGCACGAGAAGAACCCGGTGACGGCGCGGGCCGCCCTCACCACCCTTGCCATCATTCAGGAGGAGGGGCTTGTAGCGCGCGCGGCGGAACTCGGCGCGCATGCGATGGACCGCATGCAGACGCTGATGGCGCGAAGTGCCCATGTGGGGGACGTGCGTGGCCGCGGCCTGCTCTTTGGAGTGGAGATCGTGGCCGACCGCGACAGCATGGCGGCCGACAACGCCCGTGCCGAGCGCATCTACTACCGCTGCTTGGACGCCGGCCTCAGCTTCAAGATCAGCCAGGGCAATGTCCTGACGCTCTCGCCACCACTGGTGATCGCTCAAAGCGATCTCGACCATGCCTTGGACATCGTGAGCGAAGCCGTCTTGGCGGAGGCGGCGTGAAAGCCGTCCGTCTCGATGCCGAGCTGGAGTGTCCCGGGATCGACGCAGGCTTGCGGGCACGTGGTGTCGATCTCGTCACCCTGCCGGATGGCGTGGATGAGGACGCTCTGACTGCAGCGGTGGCCGAGGCGGACCTGCTGCTCATGTGCTACACGCCCGTCACGGCGCGGGTGATTGCGGCCGCACCGCACCTGCGTGGGATCGTCAAATATGGTGTCGGCATCGACGCGATCGACATTCCCGCGGCGATGGCACGGGGCATTCCGGTCGTCAACGTGCCGGACTACGCGGAAGAGACCGTGGCCGAAGGCGCCTTCGCCTTGCTGATCGCCTTGATGAAGCGGCTGCCTGCCATCGGTGGCCGGATGCAGGCACAAGGCTGGGTCTGGCCCGAGACACGCTGGCTCGGACGCGACATTGCCGGGGCGACGCTGGGCCTGGTCGGCTTCGGTCGCATCGGCCGCAGCATGGCGCGCATGGCAGGGCAGGGATTTCGCGCACGGGTTTTGGCCTTCGATCCTTATGCAGATGAGGCGACCATGTCGGCGGCGGGCGTGGAGAAGACGCCGGATCTCCATGCCATGCTCCGTCGGTGCGACATGGTCTCGATCCATTGCGTGCTGAACGACGAGACGCGTTGCCTGATCGACGCGGAAGCTCTGGCCTGTCTCTCTCCCTCGGCCGTGCTCGTCAACGTGTCGCGTGGTGCGATCATCGACGAATCAGCCCTGGTGGAGGCCGTGGTGGGCGGCCGCCTCGGCGGGGTTGCGCTCGACGTCTTTTCCGCCGAACCTCTGGCGCGGGAAGGGCACATGATGAGCCCGCTCTACGGTCGTGACGACGTGATTCTCTTTCCGCACATGACCTTCTTCACGGCGGAAGCGATGCATCGCCTGACGGAGGAGACGCTCGCGCGTTGCGACGAGATTCTTGCGGGCCGGCCGGTGACGATCCGGTCGGCGGATCCAAGGTTGCAGGTGCAACAAGTTGGCGTTTTGCTGCGCTGATCGCGCCTGTGAGTGGGGCCGTCACGATCGTGAAATCGGTATACCCTTTCCAAACTAAAGAAATTTAGCGTGTATGCCAGATATCTTGTATGACAATACTGTTTCAACTGTTCTGATACCATGCTAGCCTCAAATACTGCATAAGTTTGATTTTGCATTTCATAAATTAAATAGATTTTACTTACCGTTCCTTTCGCGCGAATCATCCTCGCCAAGCGGCAAGCCATCGCCGGCAGCACGGGGATATGGTCGGGGGAATGCCTGCCGGCCCGCTCCCTCCCATCAAGAGGCATAGAATGCGCGCAGGAATTTCTCTGGCGGCGGGTCTTTTTCTCGCGACCTTGGCCGGGGCGTCCGCTCAGGCGGCGTCGGATGTCGTGACCATCTACAGTGCGGACGGTCTGCATGATGGCAGCCCCAGTTGGTTCGGCCAGGAGTTCGACGCCTTCACCAAGGCGACGGGCATCAAGGTGCAGTATGTGGAGGGCGGATCAGGCGGCGTCGTCGACCGCATTGCCCGCGAAAAGTCCAACACCCAGGCCGATGTTCTGGTGACGCTGCCGCCCTTCATGCAGAAGGCGGCGGCCGATGGCCTGCTCGCGGCCTATACCCCTGCGGGCGCCGATGCCATTCCGGCGGGGAGCAAGGACCCGAAGGGCGACTACTACGCCATGGTCAACAACTATCCGAACTTCATCTACGACGCAGCCGTGCTGAAGGAAGCGCCCGCCAGCTACGACGATCTGCTCAAGCCCGACTTCAAGAACAAGCTGCAGTATTCCACCCCGGGACAGGCCGGTGACGGTACGGCCTTCATGATCCAGGTCTTCCACGCCTTCGGCAGCAAGCAGGCAGGGCTCGACTATCTGAAGAAGCTGCAGGCGAACAACCGCGGTCCCTCTGCCTCCACCGGCAAGCTCACTGCACTCGTCAACAAGGGCGAACTCTATGTCGCCAACGGCGATCTGCAGATGAACCTCGCCCAGTCGGCCGACGACCCCAATGTCCGGGTCTTCTTTCCCGCCGGTCCCGATGGCCGCAAGACCGCCTTCGCCCTGCCCTATTACATCGCGCTCGTCGCCGGCGCGCCGCATAGCGAGAACGGCAAGAAGCTGATCGACTTCCTGCTCAGCAAGAACGCACAGGAAAGTGTCAGTACCGTCGCTCAGGGTCTGCCCGTGCGCACGGACGTGCAGCCGACTGATGCCACCTATCAGAAGCTGCAGGCAATGATGCAGGGCGTCACCGTCTGGTCACCCGATTGGACGCAGATCCTCGCCGATCTGAAGAGCGACGTCGCCGCCTACAACGACGCAACGGCGAACTGATGAGCGAGGCCGCCACTCTGGCGGGTGGGGTAGAGGCTGCGGCGCGCGCGCAAGCGCGCGTCGCCACCGCCATGGCCTCGAGTCGCATCCAGTTCGAGGACGTCTCCGTCGCCTATGGTGGCCTCACCGTCCTGTCCGATTTGAACCTGACGGTTCAGCCGGGCGAGATTGTCGCGCTCATCGGGCCGTCCGGCTCGGGGAAGACCACGGCGCTGCGTGCCGTAGCCGGGTTTGTCCGCCCGTCACGCGGCCGCATCCTGATCGGCGACCGCGACGTGACCGATCTGCCGCCCTATGCCCGACGGATCGGCATGGTGGTCCAGAACTACGCGCTCTTTCCGCATATGCGGGTGGAGGAGAACGTCGCCTTCGGTCTCCGCGCCCAGGGGGCTGACCGGCGGACGATCGGCCCGCGCGTCGCCGAATGCCTCGATCTCGTCGGTATGGGCCGCTACGCGAAGCGTCTGCCGCGCGAACTTTCTGGCGGCCAGCAGCAGCGCGTCGCCATCGCCCGCGCGCTCGCCGTGCGGCCGCAGGTGCTGCTGCTGGATGAGCCGCTCTCCGCCCTCGACACGCAGATCCGCCGCAGCATGGTCGAGGAGATCGCGAAGCTTCATCGCGACCTTCCCGAACTCACTGTGCTCTACGTCACGCATGACCAGAGCGAGGCGCTGACGCTTGCCGACCACATCGGCATCATGCGCGACGGCCGGCTGGAAGCCTGTGGCGAGACGCAGACGCTGTTTCGCACGCCGCCCACGCGCTTCGCCGCCGAATTTCTCGGCCGGGCCAATATCCTTCCTATCCTGCACGAGGGGGGTGGGCTCGTCTCCTTTCGGGGATGGCGCTTTTCGGCCGCCAATCCGCACGGTCTCGACGCGGGCGCCGCCTTGCTTTGCTTGCGGCCGCATCATTTGCGCCTGGCACCCGAGGCCGGCTGCACGCAACGGCTGGCGGCGACCGTGACCGGCGTGCAGTGGCAGGGCGATGCGCTGCACGTGACCCTGGATGCGGAGGGTGAGACGCTGCGGCTGACCTGCCCGCCTCTCGGCCGGCCGCCGGGTTTCGGCGACCGCTTGGATCTCTTCTTCGATCCGGCTGAGGTGACACTGGTGCCGGGGAGTGCCGCCGATGTCTGACCTCGCCCTGGTGGCCGAGGGCCACCGCCCTCGCTTCGGCGCCCTCTCCTGGGTTGCGGCACCGCTGCTCGTGCTGTCCGTCCTGTTCTTCTATCCGCTGGCGCTGATCGCCGGCACCGCCCTGGGCCAAGGTCCGTCCGCGCTGCTCCAGTCCCTGGGCGGGCGGCAGTTCCTGCATGGGCTGGAACATACCCTCACCATCGCCGTTGCTTCGACCGCCGGCTGCCTGATCCTCGGCTTCGTGCTGTCGCTCGCCATCGCCTTCGTACCCTTCCCCGGCGCCCGCCTCGCCTCCCGAGTGATCGACACCATCATCGCGCTGCCGACCTTCCTCGTGACGCTTGCCTTCACCTTCGTCTACGGCTCCGCGGGACTGCTCAACGAAGCGCTGATGCAGATGTTCGGGTGGCAGGCGGCGCCCATCGATTTTCTCTATTCGCAGTGGGGCGTCATTCTCGCGGAGATCACCGTCTACACGCCTTTCGTCATGCGCCCGCTGCTCGCGGTCTTCGCGACGATGGAGATGGCGCAGCTGGAGGTCGCGAGCAGCCTGGGCGCGCGGCCGCTGCGCATCGTGCGCCAGATCATCCTGCCCGCGGCCCTGCCTGCGCTGCTCGCCGGCGGCAGCCTGTGCCTGCTGCTGACGGTGAACGAATTCGGCATCGTACTGTTCATCGGCGCGAAGGACGTGATCACCCTGCCCATGCTCGTCTACGAAAAGGCGATCCAGCAATTCGACTATGACGGCGCCTGCGTCATCGCGGTCGTCAACGTCCTGCTCTCCCTCGGCCTCTACACGCTCTACCGGTCCATCCTTGCGCGAATGGCAGGCGGTCATGCTCGTCTGGTCTAGAGGGGTGCGGCTGCTGATCTGGGCCGTGGTGGTGCCGCTCTTTCTTCTCGTCTACGGCCTGCCTATCGCCGTGATCCTGCTCGCGAGCCTCGCCAAGACGTGGAACGGCGTGCTGCCTGCGGCTCTGACGCTGGACCACTATGTCGCTGCCGTTCAGGGCGATTCGCTCGGCAGCCTGAAGACGAGCCTTCTCACGGGTCTCGGTGCGAGCCTCGCGGCCCTCATCAGCGGCACTTGGGCGGCGCTGGCCCTGCGCCGTCTGCCTCGACAGGGCGCAAGGCTGCTCGACGCCGTCTTCTTCGTGCCGAGCGCCGTGCCTTCCGCTTCTGTTGGCCTCGGCCTGCTCGTCGCCTTCAGCCAGAAGCCTTTGCTGATGAACGGCACGCCCTGGATCGTGCTTGCGGCCCATTTCGTGCTGATCAGCGCCTTCACCTACGGCAATCTGCGCGCGGGCCTTGCCCGCATTCCCGCGGATTGCGAGGCGATGGCGGAAAGCTTGGGGGCGCGGCCGTTTTACCGGCTGCGGCGCGTGACCCTGCCGCTGCTGAAGCCCTATCTCATCTCTGCCTTTTCGCTGAGCTTTGCGCTGTCCATGGGTGAACTCGGCGCCACGATCATGATCTACCCCCCGGGCTGGGTGACGCTGCCGGTGCAGATCTTCGCCCTTTCCGACCGCGGCGCGATCTTCGACGCGGCAACGCTGACGACGCTGCTCGGGCTCGCGACCCTCCTCATGCTGACGGTGCTGTCCCGCCTGACCGGCCGCGCCCTGACACGAAATGGATGACCCCATGACATTCACCCATCTCAATGCCGTCGTCTTCGACTGGGCCGGAACCGTGGTGGATTTCGGCTCTCGTGCGCCGATGGGCGCCTTCGTCGAGGCCTTCGCCGCATTCGGGGTTGAGGTCACCATTGCGGAGGCGCGGATTCCGATGGGCATGGCGAAGCGCCCGCATGTCGCGGCGCTGCTCGCCATGCCCCGCATTGCCGCCGCCTGGGAGGCACGACACGGCCATGCGCCGGGGGAGACGGATATCGACGCAGTCTACGAGGTTTTCGTGCCGAAGAACGTGGCTGTGGCAGCGGATCACGCCGGGCTCATCCCCGGCGCCGCAGAGACTGCAGCGGCGCTCCGTGCAGCAGGCGTGAAGATCGGCAGCACTACGGGCTATACACGTGAGATCATGGCGCGGATCCTGCCCCGCGCCGCCGAACAGGGGTTCACGGTGGATGCCATGGCCTGCACGGGGGATGCGCCGGGAGGTCGGCCCAGCCCATTCCTCACCTGGCGAGTCTTGGCCGAGCTCGGCTGCTACCCGGCGTTCCGGGCGGCGAAGGTGGATGATACCGAGGTAGGCATTGCCGAAGGACTTAATGCGGGTGCCTGGTCTGTCGGCGTCGCCATCACCGGCAATGTCTTCGGCCTATCCGAGGCGGAGACGGCGGCCTTGCCGCCGCCCACCTTCCAGGCAATTCGCGCTGCGGCGCGCCAGCGACTCATGGCCGCCGGCGCCCGCTACGTCGTCGACGGTGTTGGGGATCTCATGCCCGTGCTTTGGGAGATCGAAGGCCGGCTCGTTCGCGGCGAACGCCCCTAAGCCTATCGATAGTGGTGGAGACGATTTCATAAAGCCACCGCGGCCAGCCGGCGGGGACCATCCGGCCGGGCCCTGGGCCCGGCCGGATGAGGGCATCAGTCCGTCTGGGTCGCGCCGGTGGTGTGGACAGAGTTCTTTTCGGCCATGCCGCCCGCCTTCTTGCCCGTTCCGGTGGTCATGCCGCCACCGGCCGTGCCGTTTTGCGGGTCAGTCGACATCGCGCTGCTTCCATTGGCGCTGTCCACCGTCGGGCCAGGGACCGCGGCGCTCTGGGTCTGCGGCGGGGTGTCGGAGCCGTTGCCGGCGAAGCTGCTGGCGAGCGGAAGTGCCGTAATGGCGGCTGCGGCCGCGAGGATGCGCAGAGGACGCATGTCGTAAATCTCCCTGAATGACGGCACATCATTGCGCCTGTGCGTCTTCATAAGGTCATGAGGTCAGCCGATTGGGAGAGCAGTGATCTTCACAAATATGCCAGACTCTCGCGCAGTCACATCAACGAAGCGTTGCTGCCACTCCCATGCCAGACGAACCGTTCTTTTTCTTGTTTTGTCAACGAATGAAGAGCGTGCGGCCTGGCGGGGGATGCTACGATTGGATGGATCCGCAGACCACGGGGTGCGCGGTGGCGCATCTCGCGTGGTGGACCGGGCCACGCGGCGATCCACCAGAAACAGCCGGCTCGTCCGCCGGATCGATTGTCGCTTGCGGCTGATCGGCACGGACGCGTTCCTTGGGAACCTGTCTCTGGGCTCAGGGGCGTATCCGCTGCGCGTCGAATTCCGTCGGCAAGCCCAGCATCTTCAGCCGCAGGAAGTCGAGTAACCGATCGGGTAAGATACGCGGCAGAAGGGTGAGCATATGCGCGTCCTTGCCAGTCGGGTAACGTGCCCGCGGCCGGGGTGCTGTCAGCGCGAGTTGGATTGTGCGGGCTACGACATCAGGATCGCTCCCGCCAGCCTCGCGCGCATTGGCGCGTGCGCTGAAGCGGCGGACTAGACCGGCATAGCGGGCGCTCCCCGACTCTGGCCAACGCGCAATCACCTGCTCGACGCCGCCGAGCGTCTTGTCGACCGCGGGCGTCTTGATGGAGCCTGGCTGGATGATCACGACATGAATGCCAAGCGGCCGCAATTCCATGCGCAGAGCATCGCTAAAGCATTCGAAGGCGGCTTTCGACCCGCACAGCACCCCGCCGAAGGGGATGGTGATGTGAGCGCCGACGGAGCCGAGATTGACGATGCGGCCTGCGCCAGATGGCAGCAGCGGCAGGAAGGCCTGGATCACGGCAAGCTGGCCGAAGAGGTTGACCTCGAAGGCGGCGCGCACAGCATCAAGCGGCACGACCTCCAGCGGAGCGGAGAGGCCGATTCCTGCATTGTTCACCAACCCGTCCAGCCGGCCGCCCGTCGCCGTGTCGATAAATGACCGACATGCGTCGATCGTATCCGGCTTGGCAACGTCGAGAATGACCGGGATGAGCAGATCGGGCGGCGCTTCGGTTTTCAGCCTTTCGCCGTCTTCGAGGCGGCGGCAGGCGGCAAAGACCCGCATTCCGGATGCCGCAAGACGGAGCGCGGTGGCACGGCCAATGCCACTCGACGCGCCGGTGACCAGCACCTGCTTCTGTTCGTTGCGCAAGGCCTCAGCCTTTCCCGATGGAGCCGTTCTCCTGCGCGTCACTCTTCCGAAAAGGCCGGGAGTCTACAAGAGGAGGACCTGGGCCGTCGGCAGTTCGGAGGCGCGCCTCATCTTGGCCTGCATCGGGATCACTGGCTGCCCGCTCGGACGGCGTCGCCGAACGGTGTATCGAACTGATAAGATCCGCATGCTGAGCATGATCGAGATCCATGGAGCTTCCCATGTATCCCAACTTGTGACCCGCGACGGAGATTTCGGCTCAATGGGTCGGGATTTCCCCTACCCCTTGATTTCATGGTGAGCCCGGTGGGACTCGAACCCACGACCCCATGATTAAAAGTTTGCTCCAACGTGCTATGTCCGTCCTGTGTCCGCGGATTGGAATGAAAAATCAGGCAGAAATCTGCCGATTTTTGTTGAAGACCGAAGAAAGACGTTGAACGAAATAGGCGTCAGAGTGCAATGTGCGCGCGGACACAGCGCGGACATGGAGGCGGACATGGCGGAGCTACTGACCGAACAAAGGGTCAAAGATCTCCCCCCTCCGGAAAGAGGGAATCGGATTTTCTACGACGCGGCGGAGCGCGGTCTTGGTCTGCGGATCACGTCTGCGGGAGCGCGCGCCTACATTTTCAACTACCGGACCAAAGGCGGGACCGAACGACGGATCACGATCGGAACCGCGGGACGATGGGAGGACAAGGTTTGGCGCGACGGAGCGTGGAGCCTAAAGGCCGCCCGAAAGCGTGCGAAGGAACTGCGGCAGCGGATTGACGTCGGCGAAGACCCTATGGGCGATCTCCATGCCGAGCGTGCGGCCCCCACCGTCAACGACCTGGCTGACCGCTTCGAAAAAGAACACCTTCCCCGAAAGCGCCCCACAACTGTCGACAGTTATAAGCGTCTCCTCCGGGTCCACATTCGCCCAGCCATCGGAACCAAGAAGGTCGCCGATCTCCGCCACGCCGATATCGAAGCGATGCACCGGAAGATCGCGGCTGAGAGCCCCTATTCTGCCAACCGCGCGGCGGCAGTCGTGTCCAAGATGCTGTCGCTCGCCATAAAGTGGGAAATGCGGGGTGACAATCCTGCAACGGGAGTTGAGCGAAGCCCGGAGCACAAACGGGAGCGATATCTCACCGGGGCGGAGATCGCGAAGTTATCAGAAGCTCTCGGCGCCCATTCTGAGAGGGTCAGCGCGAACGCGGTTCGGCTCCTCTTACTGACCGGAGCCCGGAAGGGTGAAACTCTTGCTGCCCAATGGAAAGACTTTGACCTGGAAGCCGGCATCTGGATCAAGCCGGCGGCGACGACGAAAACTGCCAAGCTGCACCGCGTGCCACTCTCAGCGCCGGCTATCGCCCTTCTCGTCGGCATGAAGGCGGAGGCCGATGAGGAGTTCGAGAAGGAGCGCCGCGACTATCCTAAAGCCGTTCAATGCCCGTATGTCTTTCCCGGCTCGGATGGCAAGCCCCTCACCGACATCAAACACTTTTGGTCGTCCATCTGCATCAAGGCCGGGCTGGCGAAGGCGGTCGAGAAGAAGGATGCCGCCGGCCGCGCCGTCAAAGACAAGGACGGTAATCCAGTCCTGACATGGCAGACGACGGCCCGCATACACGACTTGCGCCATACCTTCGCCAGTGTGCTTGCCAGTTCGGGGTTGAGTTTGCCGGTCATCGGCGCGCTTCTTGGTCACACGCAGGCAGCGACGACCGCGCGCTACGCGCACTTGCTCGATGACCCACTTAGGGCCGCGGCTGAGCGCGCGGCAGCGGTTATCTCGGCGGGCGGCAAGAAGGGCGCAGATGTGGTGGATCTGGCGGAGCGCCGGGCATGAGTGAACACCAAGATTTCGTGATACCGTCGTGGTTGCCTCCTAGCCTGGCAGATTGGCTTGCGACCCAAACGACATTTTGTGCTGAATATGAGAAGCATCCGGAAGCTATCCGCAAGCTGCTGGCCGATGACCGCGTGAGCGTACTTTGGAGTGAACTGCTCAAACGAAACCCCGGAGGGTACGTCCATCCCGTAAAAAAGGAGGTGCTCGAAAAAAGGCTCGGAACAAAAATCAGTTTTGGCGGCGACCAGCTACAGAATCTCGCGCTCAAGGTGCTCTTCCAGCAACTTTCAAGGATAGTTGCGGAGGCTCCTTCCGTTCCGCTTTGGAGCCCGTCTGAGCGCGACCATCATGTGAAACAACTAGATCAGCGCGCGCAATGGCTCCTTTGGGAAGCCCTAGATACTGAAGGTCTCGGTGACGCATGGACGGAGATCGCTGAAGGAATGCGCCACAAGGCAAACCTATTGCGAATGAAGGCGGAGCAGCTCCGTAATACAAAGATCTTTGTTTCAGCGAATAAGCGACAAAACCCGCATGGCACTGCTGCGGCCCTTCGAGCAGCGGTAGCCCTGAACGGTCTTTTCGGACTGCCGTTTTACAAGCAGTCAGCGGTCATAGGCGAGATTGCCAGTGGAAGCTCGCTCTCAATGGAACAGGTGCGGAAAGCATACAATGATGAGCGCAGGGGTGGGGTGGTAGAAAGGAGCGCCAAATTGCAAAAAAACACACAGATGGTTCAGGGATAGTAACCAAGTGAAAATCTCCGCAGTTGTTGTGAATGCGGAGGCACTATGTTGCAGACGGAAAATCAGGAAGCTGGCACGTCTGGTTTCATCCCGGCTCCCTGCCGCCCTTGGAAGCGGCTGTTTCCGAGCTATGGCGATCTTGATGAGATTGCTGAAATCATGGGTGGCTGTCAGCGTTCTGCTCGGAATTTGGTTGATAAGTTGCAGGTCCCCCACATCCGGTTAAGAGGGCGGCGGCTCTACGACCTCGATGACCTGCGCCGCCGGCTGCTTTCTCAAGCGGCAAACACCGCACCCCGAGGCCGGGGCCGTCCCCGCAAGTTCGCAGCCTGAACGCAAACCGCCGCTAAGGGCCACGACTCCCTAAGCGGCGGTGCAAGTCGAAGACATCACTGGCTGGCGCTTGTGATGTAGCCGATCTGCCCGCTCGCTGCAAGGCCCTTGGCGTCCGATGAGGACGCACAGATGTCGTTCGATACTTACCGCGCCTATCAACTTTCTGATCCCTTCCAAAATCGGCACTTCCAGCGCCCTTGCCTGGATCGCGCCTATTCGGCGGCCGAACTCGATCGCCTCAGCGACCACGAGCTGAGTGTCGGCCATGTCCAGCGAGCTGAGATGCTTGCGTGGCGAGCCGCGGCGATGCGGGAGGACAGCCGCGCTTGAGCACAGTTCTCCAACGTGCGTTGCGGCTTGCCGAAGCCGGTTATCCCGTCTTCCCGTGCGGCCCGCAGAAGCGCCCGACCATCCCCAAGGAAGACGGTGCCGAAAGCCCTGGTGGCTTTCATCTGGCCACCGCTGATGCCGATGGCGTGCGCGATCTGTGGCGCAGGTGGCCCGGCCCGCTGGTCGGCATTCCGACCGGCCCGCGCTCTGGATTTGACGCGCTCGACATCGACGCCGGCAAAGGCGGTATGGAGTGGTGGAAAAAGCACCGCGCTCGCCTGCCGGACACCTTCACCTACTGCACCCGGAGCGGAGGCCTCCACGCCTTGTTCAGGGCGCACCCCAGCGTCAGGAACAGCGAGAGCAAGATTGCCCGCGGCGTGGATACCCGTGGCACTGGCGGCTACATCATCGCGTGGTGGGCCTGCGGTTGTGGGGTGGCGACGCATGCCCCGATCGAACCCTGGCCGGCGTGGCTTCTGGACGCCTACGTGACGGCCACACGACCGCCGCCGGCCGCGCGCCGATCAGTTCGCGTGCGCTCCGCAGCATCGTCCCTGTCGACGGCTTCCCTGCGCGAGTTCGTTGACCGGCAGATCAGTCGCGTGAAGCACGCGGCGGACGGGCAGCGCCATTACCGCCTGCGCGCGGCGGCCTGCACGATCGGTGGCGTACTCGACAGGTCGGAACTGTCTGAGGGCGACGTGACGGATCGTTTGCTCAACGCGGTCGCCGATGCCGGCGCCGAAGACATGGTGAACGCTGCCAAGACCGTCCGCTGGGGCCTGGAGCGGGGCGCCACGTCGCCGCTCGAACCGAAGGAGCGTCGTCGGTGAACTATTCCGAGATGCCCGAACTACCGCCGATCGAAGCCTATGAGGTGTTGACGGACGCGCAAACGGCCCTCGATGAGGACGAGCAGGACGCCGCGGCAGCGCCCGAGTTCTCGGCCGCCGTCAGCTCCGCCTGGCGCATCAGCGCTGCGTCCGATTGGAGCGAGGCGGACATTCCGCGACGCGAGTGGATCGTGCCGCAGTACGTCATGCGCCGGAAGGTCACGGCCCTGATCGGCGCGCCGGAGGCCGGCAAGTCGGGTGTCGCGCTGCGATGGGCCATCAGCCTCGCGCTCAACCTACCCTTCGGTGACTTCGCACCGGTTCCGCTGCCGGGTGAAGCACCTCGGCCGCGCCGCGTCGTTATCCTCAATGCCGAGGACGACGAGGAGGAGCAGCGTCGCCGAATCAGCTCGATGATCCGAGATACCGGCCGCCGCGTTTCCGATCTCGGCGACAGGCTTGTGCGCGTCGGTGCGGGCAAAGAGACAGCTTCCCTCTTCACCCTCGGCCCTGACGGCGCGATCTACGCGACGCCGGCATGGGAGGAACTGAGCGAATATCTCAAGGACCAGCGCGCAGACGTCCTGATCCTCGACCCGCTGGTGGAGCTGATGGGCGGGGCCGATGAGAACAGCAACGGCATCATGGGCCAAGTTTTTGCGAAGCTCCGCAGCCTCGCCGAGGAGCTTGGCCTCGCCATCATCGTTATCCACCACACGAAGAAGGGCGTGGCCGTTCCGGGCAACCTGGAGGCTGCCCGCGGCGGCAGTGCTCTGGGTGGCTCTATCCGTATCGGTCTCACTCTCACGGTCATGACGGAGGCTGAGGCCGAACAGCTCGGTGTACCGAAGGACAAGCGTCGTCATTACGTTCGGCTCGACAACGCCAAGCAGAGCTATGGGCCGCCGGCTGATGGCGCGACCTGGCTGCACCGGTTCAGCGTGCATCTCGACAATGGCGACACCGCGCCGGCTCTGGAACCCTGGACGCCGCCCAAGGCCCGTGAGATGAGCCTGGATGAGCTGCTGCCGATAGCGGAGGCGATCAAGGCGGGAGCACCTGACGGCCAGCCATTCTCCCCAAAGCTCTCTGGAGATGTCAGGTCGGTCAAGCATGCGCTCGAAGCGCAGGGCATCACGGGCAAGGTGTCCCAGGATGCCACGCTCGTCGCGTTGCGCCAGCGGTGCGGGATGATCGAGGCCGACTACCAGCGCCGCAATGAGAAACTGCAGAAGCGTGGGACCGGACGCGGTTTGCGGATTGACGGTCTTCCCGAAGCTGAGTGGGTGGGCAGTCCAGGGGCTACCGGATCTTCAACATCCGGTAGCGATGACGATGAAAATTGATACGAAATCGATCCTACTACCGGATGGTCTACCCCCTAAGGGAAAGGACCATCCGGTAGCAGAAAACTGCTACCCGGACGGCCCTCTACCGGGTTCCCTAAATCACATCCGGGAAGATCCGGTAGCATCCGGTAGCCGGGAGGAACGGGAAGAGCGCGACGCCATGCAGAACGAGGCGCGCTACGCCGTGCGGCAGAGCATCCCGCGGGAACTGATGATCCGGGGATTGGTGAGGGCGGCGAAAATCCGCCGACCGCATTCCGGATTTTTCGACCATCAAGATGGACCGCCGAGTGATACTTAATCACCGGAAAGTGTCCGATATTACATCGATATATCAATAGTTTACATGAGGAATATTCGATCAGTGTCCGCACTATGTCCGCCACAAAAGGCCAAAACGCCCCCCCAACCGTCTAGCAACGGCGCCCCGATCTCCCTGGCACGCCGCCCCCTTCGATGGGCCATGAAGGGCCGAACCCGCGAGGCCGACCTCTACCGTGCGACTGTGCGCGCACTGACCGCGCATCTGGGCGATGAACCGCCCCCCGTGCAGGCTCTGCTGATCGGGCAACTGGCTTGGTTGCAGGTCCACATCTCGAAACTGAACGAAGCGGCCCTCGATGGTGTCGGCCTATCAGAGCCTCGCCTGAACCAATTGCTCGAACTTCACCGCCTCTATGCCCGTGGGCTGCGTGACATCGGGCTCAAGCAGCCCGATACCGACCCTCAGCCTCCAAGCTGGAATGCGTTCCTGGGCTCGCTGTCCACGCCTGACGAAGGAGTCGACGCATGACCGTCGCCAGGCCAGCCAAGCGCCCCAGGAAGCCCGCCACGGGCGCCCTGAAGGCCATCCCGACCATCATCGAGGCGATGGAGGACCCAGCGATCTTCGGGCCGCACTTCAGGGGCAAGACATGGGGGCCGTGGAAGGCCTTCCTGCGGTCTATGTTCGGTCTGCCCATGTTTGCGGAGGAGGCTGCCCTCTATCGCCGCCTCACGGGGCGCACAGAGGCGCCCGTAGGCCAGTTCGAAGAAGCGACGCTGATCGTGGGCCGGCGCGGCGGCAAGTCGCGTATCTTGGCGCTCATCGCCGTCTATCTTGCTGCCTTCCGGAACTACGAGCCGTTCCTCTCGCCTGGCGAGGTGGCGACCGTCGCGGTGCTCGCTTCTGACCGGCGCCAAGCCCAGAGCATCCTGCGCTACAGCGTCGCTTTGCTGAAGGAAACGCCCCTTTTGGCTTCGTTGATCCAGGACGAAACTCAAGAGCAAATTGTCTTGGGGAACCGGGTGACTCTCGAAATTGGCACCGCAAGCTTTCGGTCAATTCGCGGAAGGACCTTCGCCGCGGTGCTGGCCGACGAACTCGCATTCTGGCGCGTGGAAGAAGGCAGCGCTAATCCTGACGTTGAGATCCTGCGCGCCATCCGCCCCGGTCTTGGGACGATCCCCGGCGCCCCGCTGCTACTGGCGTCGTCACCCTATGCGCGAAAGGGCGAGCTTTACCAGAGCTTCCGGCGCGACTGGGGCAATGATGCATCGTCGGTTCTGTGCTGGAAGGCGGCCACGCTTGACATGCACGATAATGCGCGCCTCCGAAAGATGCGCGATCAGGACTTCGAGAAAGATCCGCAAAGCGCACGCGCCGAATGGGACGGCGAGTTCCGCGACGATCTTGCGGATTTCTTGACGCCCGAGATGATCGAGGCCGTGACCTGCCAGGGTCGCACCGAACTGCCGCCTGTGCCCGGCGTCCGATATGTCGCCTTCTGCGACCCGAGCGGCGGCGTGAGTGACGCCATGACGCTCGCAGTCGCGCACCTGGAGGCGGACAAGGCGGTGCTGGACGCGGTGCTCGTCGTGCAGCCGCCGTTCGATCCGAGCGAGGCTGTGGCACGCTGTGCGGCGCTGCTGAAGCGGTACAGCATCGTGCGCGTGAGGAGCGATAGATACGCTGGTCAATGGGTGGTCTCGTCGTTTGCAGCCGTGGGGATTACGGTCGACCATAGCGAGCGGCCGAAGTCCGACCTCTACCTCGACTTCCTGCCAATGGTGACGGCCAAGAGCGCGGAGCTTCTCGACAATCGTCAGCTTCTGACGGAACTGGCGAACCTGGAGCGGCGCACTGCTCGCAGCGGACGCGATAGCGTCGACCATGGACCGGGACAGCACGATGACCTTGCCAACTCGGTGGCGGGTGTCTTGTCCACGGTCATGCACGATCGCCGCACGCCCATGATTGATCGCAACAACCTCAAGCCTGCTGAGGAGAAAGGCGAGGCCGTCGACGCAACCAAGTTCCCCCACACCGAGTGTCTCTATGCGACCGTATGGGTCGATCACAATGGCATATGCGGGTGGACGACCTTCGCATACGCTGAAGGTATGCAGCCTGGGCTGCTTATCCTTGATTTTGGTCGGGAACCGTGGAGGCCGACGATCATGGATCAGATCGTGGCAAGCTTGGTAGAAATCCGTGCACGCATCATTGCCCTAGGCGGCTACGCGCACGAACGAGGCATCTCTCTGTTGATCCACTGCCAGGATCAGTTGTGCGCAACAACTAAGGCGGCGCTTGCGAGGCATCCCATGGAGGTGAAGCCTTATCACCGGCTGGCTACCATCGGCGCGCTGCCGATCGAACAGACATGGCTGCGCGACCCTGTGCGGCTGATGATCTCGGCTTCCGGACAGGCAGCGGAAGGAAAAGTGCAACTATCGAAACAGGCGCTTGAGCGAGCGGTGCGCATTCCGATCGAGGGTTTGCTGGAGGTCTTTCCTGGTCAGGACTTGGATGATGACGCGTTGCGCCTCGCGATGCTGGTGGGCATCGCCTTCAATGACCCGAACAGCAACGCCTTCACCGCACCTGATCTGCCGACGACGATGATGCGGTTCGGGTAGGTGGCACGCTGCGCTTCGGTGCGGTCGATGCCAAGACCGCGGACAGCGGCATTGATGCCGCCTTCTGAACGATGACCACGACCATCTGATCGCTTGCTTTCAATCGGCGCAGTGTGCGCCGATTGATGCTTCTCCTCCGTCAGCCGCACCCACTCCGCCGGTTGATGCGGTGTAGATTGCATAGCCTTATGTGCAAATCGAATATCGTGACCCTTATTCAACGACGTTCGATTGCAGTCCGCAAAATTCAAGAAAATTCCTGATTAGTCCAAACTCGATAAAATCAAGATTCTCGCGTTGAGATGATTTTACGACTATTATTCTGCTTATGAACAGCACGAAGAAGCGCCTTTGTCACTACATCAGAACCTCAACGATTGAGGCTTTGGATGCTGTCGCCTTCGACACTGGTCGGTCCCGCTCCGAGCTATTGGACTTGGCAGGACAACTTCTTGCTGCCGAGTATGGACGCCAGCTCAGTGAGGCGATAAACGCTGAACGTCCATCCTTCCTTCATCGCGACATTCTGCAACGCGCGCGGGCAGAGCATACGGCTCTACTGGAGCGCGCCAGCGAACAGTTTGACATCGTGCGTGGGCAGAGGCCTTCCGAGACCCCGAGGGCTAAGCCGGACCAAAAACCCGGCTTCCCTGCCTATGCGCGTGTGGCGGAGCCCAGGGTACCCTGCGGCCCTGTAAATGGCTCCGCGCTGCGAGCCGGTGGGGTTTACCAGTGCCCCGCCGGCTCCGGTCCTTCAGGGCATCGCAAATGACCCCGGCCGGCTACTTCCCATCCATCAAAAACCAACGAGGACCACATGAGCAATCAGGAATTGCTGCGCCTGCGCGCGCAGGTCGAGGAAGCAACGGCCCGTATGCGGGCGATGCAACAGCCCCTTTCCGCCGCGGATCGCGAGCAGATGGAGGCGGTGCGCCACCGGCATGATGCAGTCGCGGCCCTGTTTGGCGAGCGAGCACGCGAACCGATGGCCGGGGAATCGCCGGATACCTATCGGGCGGCCCTGCTTCAGGACCTCGCCAAGCGCACGCGCTCCTACGCAAAATCGAACTTCTTCCGGGCCGACAGTGCGACCCTCGCCGCGGTCGAGCCGCATGTGCTGGCGGAGGCGCGGCACGATGCGCTTAGCAGCCAGCGCGGCCGCCTGGTCGAATATCATGAGACTGATCCGAGCGGCCGGCGCATCACGAAATATGCCGGCGACATTGGTGCCTTCATGGCCCCCTTCATGGCGCCTCCGGCCACGACGCCGATCCGCAACCCGCGGGAGGGCAACCGATGAGCGGCCGATACGTCGCCCTGTCGCCTGAATTCGAGAAGACCAAGGCCGAGCTGGAGGGCGAGCTGCTGGCCTCGGGAAAGGGCTTCGCCGCGAAGATGGGCGAGGCGCTGACGGCCGCCTACGGCGAAATAGAGCGCCTGCGCGGCATTATCCGTGACAACACCGAGATCCCCGAGCGCTATCCCGTCGCAGTCTCGGCCGCCGTCGTGCCGCAGGAACGCGGGCCGGCCCGCCGCCTCCTTTTTGCGGTGGCAAACGATCATTCGATGTGGGCGCGCGGCCTGGACGATCGAAACTGGGACCGCTGGGACCGCATCCCCGGCCTGCCCCAGGCATCTGAGGAGATCGGCGAATGAGCGCCTATCAGCCGCCCCGGCTCTGGAACAGCTCGCGGCGCCCGCGGCAGGTCACGCGCGGCCAGGCGGTCAGAGGATGGCTCGCGATGCTATGGGTGCGCGTCCTGCGCCCGTGGTGGCGCCTGCGGGACCGTGTGACGTCCAGGCGGCGCCCGATCCCCCATCGGTGGACGGTCGAGCGCGAGATGCGCCGCGTTGCGCTGGAAATTGACAGCCTGGAGCTGGCCGCCCGCCTTGGCTCGGCGGAGGCCGAAAACCGTCTGGCCGATATGGCCGATGACCACGTGGGGCGAGAGCGCGCGCGCCTCGCTGGTGTCGCACTGCGGTCGGTCAGGTCGAGGAAGAACTGAGGCCCATGAGCGCCACACTGATTCCCTGGCCGACACATCGCCGTTGCAGCCGGATGCTGCATGACATCTTTGTCCATGTTCGGGACACGCTGCCGGCATCCGGCGCCCGGGATTGGCTCGCACTTATGGCCACGGTGCAGAGCTTGGTCGAGGCCGATCCTGTCTTGGCGCGGAAGCTGGATGCCGAATTTCGGCGAATGATGAGGACACCCGCCTGATGCCAGATCCCTACTCCCGCGCGTCGGAAATTGCCCGCCGCCTCGACTACGCGCTTGCGCTGATCGACCAAGACCTCAGGACGGGCGCGGGTGATGTCCAGACGGCGCACCTGGCGGCGCTTGCCCTGCACGCGATCTGCGACACCCTCACAGCCCTGGATGAGAACGACCCCCTGCTGGGCCGGATCTGGCGCGCATCCGGCTTCCCGCACGCGCCTGCTGCGGCGCAGGGCCATCTCGCCGAGCTGCTGCGTCTGGAAGGGGAGCGGACGGCGTAGATGCGCTACTACGACCTCACCCTGCTCAATGCCGATGGCTCGGCCGCCGTTCGCTCTGACGGTTCTGCCTATCGCTGGGGAACGAACGTCAACGGCACTTATGATCCGGCCGCGCTGGACATCCAGTTTGACCTGATCATCAGTTCCTATGCAGCTCCAGTTGGCGGCTACGGCATCACGATCTATGGGCCCGCGCTTCGGGATCTACAGCAGTCCCAGAATTTCATGGGGACCAAATATGGAAACGGCTACCAGTTCGTGCTCAAGGGTGGGTTCAGCGCTGGCCTGCCGCTGAACAATGCATCTCAGGCCGGGGTGATCGCGCGAGGCATCATCGTCCAGAGCTTCGGCAACTGGCGCGGCACGGAAATGACCCTTGATTTTGTGGTCAATCCGAGCACCTACACGCAGGCAAACCCTGGCAATCTCATGCTGACTTGCCGCGCTGGCCAGACGCTGTCCAATGCGCTTCAGCAGACGCTGTCGACGGCCTATCCCAACTATCAGATCAACATCCAGATCAGCGATCAGGTTAAGTGGGGTCACGATGTCATCGGCCCCTACACGACGCTAGAGGGGTTGGCGACCGGGGTCTACAACATCACGCATGGGATGCTCGGCAGCGGTTACGCTGGGGTGTCTATCTCGGTCGAAAACAATACGATCAATGTGTTTGACGGCACCGTGCCGTCACAGAAGGTCATTCAGCTCGCCTATACCGATTTCATCGGTCAGCCGACCTGGATCGATCAGAACACGATGCAACTGTTTTGCGCGATGCGTGCCGATCTCCCCTTGGGGGCGATCATCAAGATGCCGATCGGCACCAATATGGCGCCCGGCCTGACCAACGCCCCAGGCTTCGTCACCACAACGGCTAATTCCGCACCGAATGAACTCAACTACCCCCTGACCTTCCAAGGCCAGTTTCAGGTCAATCAGATCCGCCAGATCGGACACCTCCGCGATCCATCGGCCGAGGGCTGGCAGACGGTCGTGACCTGCACTCCCTGGAAGGCGGCGAAGTGACCGCGCGCGTGAACGTGCAGGCGAATACGCCGGGGCGGTAGACGATCACCACCAACGGCGATTTACTTGCTGCTCAAAGAGATCTCTGTCGGTCCGCCTGTCATGGGTTTCCCATCCACTATAAGTTTCATGCCCTGCTCTTCTGCCCAGCGCTCCAGCCCCACAAACAAATCGTAATCTCTGTGGCGCGGATCTGAGATGATAATGTGCTCTCGTCCGTCCACCCAGCGCTTTACGAAAAACGACCGGGGCTTTCTTCCGGAATTGATGTCGGCGGTTACATCTTGGGGCCAGGAAGTGAACTCCCTTTCCGATTGTAGGCGGTCGGCCTTTTCCATCTCCGCAGCTTTGGCTAAGGCTTCTGCCTCGGCTTTCGCGCGAACCAATTGCTCTGCCGTTTCAATGTCAGCTAGCTTATCTCCAAGTTTCATCCCGCAATTCCTTACCAACAATCTGATTCACTGAAGAATCACATAGCATAGTAGACCGTGCCCCCACATCTCGTCTGATTCTCGTGAGAATGGGCAGGGCGCCGACCGGCGTTGTTCTAAGTTGTGCGCATGGCATCAATAAGAATAGCCCATCGCATCTTTGGAGACGACGTTTTATGATACTGCAAGGGCAATTCTCGCCTGACCTGAGACCCACCACTGGCCCCACTCAATGCGCAGGGGTACTCAGGATCAGGCGGACAGTCTTCTATCTCAGAAGCTTATCATAGTGATAGCCCCAGACTGAATTTCTCTTAGGGCGAATCCAAAACTCTCCTGCGTTCTGACGCTAATCAGGTCGATGTCCGGGTGTCGTGGGAATGGTCGCTGATACTTTTCAGCTTCCACTCTCAGGTTCTTAATCAGATCATCATAGTGTTCTGCGTGGTGCTTGAGATTTCGTGCAAGCTGCATCCATTTCACTGATGCATCAGATGAGGTCTTTGCAGTAGTTATGCCGCCAAACGGTGGCATGTAAACGGCACCGTTTAACTCAATAGCAGACGAGATGCCGGCTTTACGAAGTCTGTTTCTGTCCTCTGGGGATATAGGGTGCGCCAAACCGACTGCTCCCGCCAGTGGAACAAACAGTCGCTCTCGGGGCCAGTTTGTTGTCGAACGTACAACGATATCCTCAGCGCTCCAATCGCCATGATTGAAGATGCCGAGAACGAAAGCTTTCTTTGGGCGAAATATCACAAACAAGAGCTGGCTGGTGCGTTTCACAAAGCCGTCTTTTTCTATTTCATGGGATAGGTGCAGATGATGTACCCCCCACTCGTTGAGCATCGGATCAAGTGATCGACCGCCAGCATTACCTTTTTTATCCTCATCATAGCCAAAGTCGATTAGCCGGCTAAGATGCGGTATCACGCTTGCGCCGCGCTTGATCTTGCTCGCGAGTTGCAAAATAATGTGGCGGTGCTCGCGAAACGCTGTGCTGCCACTGAATTCCTTTGCATAGAAGACGGACCGTCTGTGCGGGTGCACTAAGCGGGAGCGCCAATTAAAAAAACGAACTATCAACTCATCGATAGGGAGTGCCTCCAGCGTCGCCCTATGGTTCGGATCTTGAATAGGCAGCTCTCTAAGAGCCGTATCTCGTAAATCATTTTCCCACCGCCGCAAGCGGAGTTCGGCTTCCATTTCCATCAGATTTGTTATGTGCCGGTTGGGAAATCTCTAATCTTTTGCATCGAAACTAATACTGGCCCTCGGTCGCTTTCTAAAACAGTTTGCGAATCACCGTGCTTTAGAAAGCCACGCAGGGTAAATTGCTCACCCGCGCGCAGGGGTGCTCCACCTTGCACTAGCAACATACCATCCACGGTCGCAGTCCCAGTGACATAAAACTCTAGTCCGCCGCGTTCGGGACGATTTGCATATTCGCCGTCATAATTACCACCGAACGCGTCGGTTCCAATAACCATACCGGTATCAAAAACTAAGAGTCCAAAACCAGTTCCGGCGGCTCCGGCGTAACTAACTCTCCAAAATCCTTCTCGGCTCACATCCCGACTCCGCTTTCGGTTGCCATTTCTAAAATCAAACTGATGGAAGAGAGCGATAAAGTTGTCATGGCGTAAGACCATTCCTTGCGCCTATGCAAGGTAAACCGTTCCAAGCTGACCCGAGTCGAGTCTACCTTGGGCTCTCGATCAGAAACGTTTCGCTTTATGCGCGGCGAACGAGCCTGACCATACAGATTCGCACGGTAGGGGCATTTGCTTTTTATCGTTGCGTCCTTCGACAACGGCTCCGCCGGTTAGAGCAGCCGCAGCTGGTTGGATGGAACGCTTGGAGACCAGGTGGTTTTCTCTTTGGACACAGTCGTTGTCGCAGACATTGGCCGTTCTTGCCGTGGCTCCATCCACGGTAATGCTGCGGTGTAGACCGCAAACACCGCCTCGGCCGGCGTGATCGCGAACCATTCGTTCCGAACCTGCATGCGACCAAGAAGCCGGTGGGCTTGGCTTTCGACCTCCGGCGCCGCGCCGAATGGCACACCGATCGCCGCATGGATCATGAGATCCTGTGGAGAAGCAGTCTGTAGCGTGGCCAGGCGCACCCGCGGATCAGTGGCCATGCCGACCTTCTGCAAGCCCTTCTCAGGCCCGATCACGTAGACGTAGCGGAGGGCAGGGGCCAGCCTCCGGTGGTGGCGCTTCAAGCCTGAGGCTTTCTTTTGCGGACGCCGGCCCCGCCGCCGTTCTCAGGAATGAACTGAACCCCGGCGCCTTCCAGCGCGCTTTGCATCGCTTTGAGGTTGTTGGCCATCGGCGTGCTTGTGCCCCCCTCAAACGCCTTGACCGTTGAGAGTCCTACTGAGGCGGCTTCAGCCAACTGCTTCTGGGTCCAGTCGATAAGCCCTCGTGCCGCCCGGCACTGGGAAGGAGACATTTGCGCCATGAGCAAGCACTAGCAACTTTTGCGGCCGAGAACAACCAAAGGAATTGACTGCAGCCAAAAGGGAAGACTACAATCTTTTTGGTTGTCCTAGACCCATAAGTCGGCCGGACCAAAGGCTCCTACCCCTCTGGCCCGGCCTAACCGCAACCGCTTTCTAGGGGAAAGCAGGCAATGGCTATTCACGCCCATAGCACACCGAGCGGCAGTCCGCTGCCGTTCGGCTTCATCGACCTCGACAATCACCCGGACGGCAGGCTCATGCGCCTGTGTAGCCAGGCCGGCCGGCTCCGCGACCGCGCCCATTTCGAAGGGGTGGAGATCTACCAGTGCCCGGAACCGGAATACGTCCGGATGCTGCACCGCCTCATCGCGCAGATCTCCGACATGGCACCGCGGACACAGGAGGGCTTCCGGCTCAAGGCGCTCTTCCTGCTCGGCGACGAGGACGATCCTCGCAATACGTGGGCGGTGAGGGCGCCGCTGGTGAGCGTGATCAAGGATGCCCTGCGGCTGGGGTTGCAGTCATGAGCCGGATTAGTATGCGCCGGCACCATGGCCGCGCCGACAACCGGCTCCTTGAACTATGTGCCCAGTTTCGGCGCGTTCAGAGACGGTTGGACGTCTTGTGGCGCCGCGAGGAGGCCTGTCGGTCGTGGGCGACCGAGAAGGACGCGATCCGCGCGGAAACGCAGACACTGGTCGAACGTAGCTGGGCTCTCCGCCTGGCTGTCAGCGATCTGCCGGCGCGAACGCCGTTCGGTCTGCGAGCAAAGGCCTGGATGGCGGCCTGGGAGACCACGGACGGCGATCCGGAAAGCGGACGCATGGGCGAGATCGATACCGCGGCATCCTGGTCGCTCGCCCGCGATATTCTTTGGAGGGCTGCGGCATGAGCGCGTCGAGCAAATGGGACGACGAGTTCCCCCCGAAGTTCACCCATGCAAGTGCTCTTGGAGAGCTTCAGGATATAAGCGACGACTGCGATGCTGTCGGCGAGATCCTTGTCGCGCTCGCCCGGGGGCCTGACGATCTTACGCATGGCTCGATCTTGTTCCTCGGCCATGCTCTCCAGCAATTGGCCGACCGCGCCACGGAAGTGATGCGGAGGACGCCGAAATGAGCGTGTCCTCCCAGAACCCGGATGCCGAACTGATCGCCGCCTGTGACGAATTCCTTCGCCGTCAGCGTCAGTTCAGCGCCATCTCCGCAGCTTTGCCCGGTGATGTGCGCGAGGATGATCCAGCTTGGGCGATCTTGGACCCGATCCCGGAACTGACGGAACGGATCGTCAAGCTTCGCGCCAGCACGCCGGAAGGTTTCTTCGCCCGAGCCCAGTGCGGGGCGTATTTCTACCTCCCTGGTCATCGGGTCAGCTGGGACAATCCTGACGCCTCCCTGGATGAGAGGTGCGGCGCGGCATCGATGCGCGACTTGATCCGGCTGGAACGAGGAGAGTCCGCATGACCGCGCAGATCATCAACCTCGCCGAGAGGCGGGCGGCAATGACCGAGACTGCGCCCCCAGGGCGGGACAGAGTGATGAGCCTGCTGCTGGTGCTCGCGGAGGAGATGGGGCTCGCCACCTCGAAGTATCGAAGGGGAGGTGCCCCGCCTCAACCTCAAGGCCGAAAGCCCTCCACTTCGGAGCGCATTCAGAAGATTGCTGACAACCTTGGGATCGACGTTGAGGCGCCCTTTCGGGCGAAGCCAAAGCCAGCCTCGAAGCCGACACAGCCCCGCGGGCAGAGGTCAAGCAAACCGTAACGCGGCCGGGTGCTGAGAACGAGTAGGCGTAAGAGCGTTATTCTTCCAGTAGCGCTCTTATCTGGTCCTCCGGGCGCATTATACCAAAACTCAGTTTGGTTCAGCTTTCAGAAGGCACGACCCTCTGCATCCCCAATGGCCATGTCAATTTGCCAGCGTCACCGTCCCGGAAATGCCATCATATACCATGACGAGGTTGCGCAGTAATGTGCGTCCCAATAACACCTGATGAAACTGACCGCCTTTTGCCAAGTGGACTCCACAAAAGAGGCCGGACAAAATAGCATTCAAACTGGGGATCATCACATAGCCGAGATAGACATTGACTGTATGCTGACCACCAACCCCGCTTACGATACGCTTGTCTACTACGGGCAGGCTCAGACGAACGGCAAGCTCGTCGTCAATGCAGCTCTCTCCTGCTCCTGTATCTATTAGGGCCGGTATGCTCTCTGCGGCCTGAGCGTGAAGGTCGCCACCGGATAGCCGCACCTTCTCTGGCTCTACGGCACTCACCGTCACCATCATCGTAGGGCCGTGGTGCATCAACAGGGCAGCACCTGATGGCTGCCCACTTGGGTCGTCGTTGAATCCGGCCCTGGTGACCGTCATTAGGCGGCCCGAACAGGCCGGCACATAACGGAAGCAGGTAACGTCGGGAATGTTACCCCCACCTGCCTGATCAGGAACGGGCCTTCGCCCAAAGTCATGCGCGCGAAGTGCGCCGCGTTATCAAGACTGTCAAATGTCCCTTGGAGCTGCCCGCCAGCCACCACAACAAATTTTCCGTGGTGGTGCTTCTCGAGTTCGGCTTTCATCTCATTAAAGGCGGCGATTTCAGTGTCGATGGATCGGTCCGCGATCATGGTGTCCGGCATCTTTCAAAATCCACTGGTGTCGCTGTCTAAGACTATAGTGTCATACGCATGTTAACGCCTCATGGCGTAGCTGCAAATGAAAGCTTAACGCCCATTGCGAGACAGTGAGCCCGATTGCGTCAGCCGGGGGCGAGCCTGAGGGGCTTGGTTACTTACAGCCGGCGAGCGGGGAACGTGCGCCGACGTCCACGCTAATCTACTGGTACTCGTGCCCGTATATCGGCCATATATTGGCCACTGGCCGCCGACGGATCTTCTAAATCCCTGAAGGGAGTGGCGTCTCATGCGGATGGGGACTATTGCCCCCGACTTAGAAGCCTTCTGCCTCAAACTGTTTTGTCGTCGGGAGCAACCGCCGGGCCAACATAGGTCCACCCTTTCGCGTCACTGCTGGGTGCATCAGTGAGCCAAGACCCATGTCTGACGGGATCGCCGAAGGGATTCCACCACCCCTACCTTCTCACGCCGTAGGGATCGATCAGAAGATGCGGCCTGGCTGGTCAGGATTTTCCGGCACGCTTGGCGCAGCGGGATTAGGCCATCCTTCGTTGCTCAGCATGTGCCTCTTGAAGCGGACACTGTGCGGACATTTTTTGAGGGAAACTCCGAAAGTTCTCGCTAACCCCTTGATTTCATGGTGAGCCCGGTGGGACTCGAACCCACGACCCCATGATTAAAAGTCACGTGCTCTACCGGCTGAGCTACGGGCTCGTCTCTTGGTGGGTGCGTTGAACGGCAGAAGCGGGCCTGCGTCAACCCATCAGAACGAAGAACGCCCCGCGTTTGACGCGGGGCGTTCCATCACGGCGCCTGGATGGCTAGAGGTTACTGGGCCACCGTCATGCGGATGATGCGGTCGGGGTCGGAGACGATGCCGTTCTGGCCCGCGCCCTTCTTGATGTCCTGCACATAGTCCATACCGCTCACCACCTGGCCGACGATGGTGTACTGGCCGTCGAGCCAGGGGGCGGGCGCCAGGCAGATGAAGAACTGGCTGTTGGCGCTGTTCGGGTCCGCCGTGCGGGCCATGCCCACCGTCCCGGTCAGGAACTTCGCCTGGTCGGTGAATTCGGCCGGAAGGTCCGGCAGCTTGCTGCCGCCCGTGCCGGTGCCGCTCGGGTCGCCGCCCTGCGCCATGAAGCCCGCGATCACGCGGTGGAAGGGCGTGTTGTCGTAGAAGCCTTCGCGGGTCAGCGTGATCATCCGCTCGGCCGCCTTGGGCGCGAGGTCCGGCCGCAGCTTGATCACCACGGTGCCGTATTTGAGCTGCATGTCCAGCGTGTCGGATGCAGCCTGTGCGTCGCTCATACCAAATCCCATCATGGTTGTTGCGCCGAGGGCGAGGGTCATCGCCGCTCTTCGGTTGATGCTCATGGCTCTCTCTGCTTCTTCACCCAGGCCTCGAGGTGCCGCTCCGTCAGCGGCGGAACGAAGCTCGAGACGTCTCCGCCCAGCGCTGCAATCTCCTTGACGAAGCGGGAGGAGATGAACTGGTGCCGCTCGCTCGCCATGAGAAACACCGTCTCGATCGTGGGATCGAGGCGGTAGTTCATGCCGGCAAGTTGGAATTCGAAGTCGAAATCCGAGACCGCGCGCAGGCCGCGCAGGATCACGCTTGCCTGAACGTCGCGGGCAAACTGCACAAGCAGGGAGGAGAAGGGCCGCACGTCGATCGGCGTCCCGGTCTCCCGCGCCGTCTCCTCCAGCACCGCCCGCGTCAGCGCCACTCGTTCGTCGAGCGTCGAGACCGGGTTCTTGCCGGAATTGGAGGCGACCGCGACGATCAGCCGGTCCACCAGCCGCGCGCCGCGCGCGATGATGTCGAGATGACCATTGGTGATCGGATCGAAGGTCCCGGGATAGACGCCGATCTTTTCACGCGCGGCCATCTCAGGCGGGCGTCCCGTCATCCGCGGCACCGGCCTCGGGGGCGGCGGGCGGGGTGCCATCTTCCGGGCCCGAACCCTCTGCCTCGGGTTCCGTCGGCTCCTCCATCACGGGGAAGACGCTGGTGACCCGCTCGCCGTCCGAAAGCCGCAGCAGCGTGACGCCCATGGCCTGGCGGCCGGTCAGGCGCACCTGGTCGCCCGGCACGCGGATCAGGCGGCCGGTATCGGTGACCAGCATCAGGTCGTCACCCGGCTGCACCGGGAAGGTGGTGACGACCTCGGTCCCGTTCCGTGCCGAGAGGGTGATGTTGGTGATGCCCTGGCCGCCACGGCCGGTGACACGATATTCGTAGGCCGAGGAACGTTTGCCGAAGCCGCCATTGGTGACGGTGAGCAGAAACTGCTCGGCATCCCGCAACTCCTGGAAGCGCTCGTCGCTGAGGGTGACGGCGGTCTCCGCCCCCTCTTCGGCATCGACCTCGATCTCGGCGACGTCCTCATCGCCCGCGCGGCTGCGCTTGAGATAGGCCGTGCGCTCTTCCACACCCGCCGGCACGTGCCGCAGGACGGAAAGCGCAATCACCCGGTCGTCCTTCCCAAGGCGGATACCGCGCACGCCGGCGCTGTCACGCCCGGCGAAGACGCGCAGATTGTCCTCGTGAATCTGGAAGCGGATGCAGCGGCCGCCCGCCGTCGCCAGCATCACGTCGTCGCCTTCGCGGCAGGTCGCGACGCCGATGAGATGGTCGCCCTCGTCCAGCTTCATGGCGATGAGGCCCGAGGCCCGCATGTTGCGGAAGTCGGACAGCTTGTTGCGGCGGACATTGCCGGAGGCGGTGGCGAAGACGAGATGCAGGTTCTCCCACAGGCTCTCGTCCTGCGGCAGGGGCAGCACGGCGGTGATGCCGTCGGTGCCGAGCTCGGGCAACAGGTTGATGAGCGCCCGGCCCTTGCCCTGCGGGCCTGCTTCCGGCAGGCGCCAAACCTTTTCACGGTAAGCCTTGCCGCCCGAGGAGAAGAACAGCACCCATTGATGGGTATGGGCGTTGAAGCTGCGCGTCACCACGTCGTCACCGCGCGTGGTCGCCGCGGTGCGGCCGCGGCCGCCGCGGTTCTGCTGGCGGAAGGTCTCGAGCGGGGTGCGCTTGATGAAATTGTCCCGCGTGATGGTGACCACCATCTGACCCGGCTCGATCAGGCTCTCGTCGTCCTGATCAGCCGCCGCATCGGTGATCTCCGTCATGCGCGGGCTGCCGATTTCCATCCGCACGGCCGCCAGCTCATCCCGCATCACTTCGAGGCGGCGGAGGCGCGAGCCGAGAATATCGAGCAGATCCTTGATCTTCTCGGCAACTTCGGTGAGTTCGGCCTGGATCTTGTGACGCTCGAGCCCGGTCAGGCGCTGCAGGCGCAGGTCCAGGATGCCACGCGCCTGGGCGTCCGTCAGCTTGATGCGGTTGGAGCCCTCGACGATGCTGCCGCGATCTTCGATGAGGTCGAGCAGCGGCAGGATCTCCTCCGCCGGCCATTCCCGTTCCATCAGCGCCGCGCGCGCGGCGGCGGCATCGGGCGCCGCCCGGATGATGCGGATCACCTCGTCGATATTGGCGACGGCGACGGCGAGACCGACGAGCAGATGGCCGCGGTCTCGGGCGCGGGCGAGATCATGCCGGGCACGCCGCAGGATCACCTCCTCACGGAAGGTGATGAAGCACATCAGCGCCTCGCGCAGACCCATCTGGCGCGGACGGCCATTGTCGAGCGCCAGCATGTTGACGCCGAAGGAGGTCTGCAACTGGGTGAAGCGGAAGAGCTGGTTGAGTACGACTTCCGGCGTCGCGTCGCGCTTCAGCTCGATCACGATGCGCATGCCGTCGCGGTCGCTCTCGTCCCGCATGTCGGCAATGCCTTCGACCTGCTTGTTGCGCACGAGATCGGCGATGCGCTCCAGCAGGGTGGACTTGTTCACCTGGTATGGGATTTCATTGACGATGATCGCCGTGCGATCCTTCCGGATCTCCTCGAATTCGGTGCGGGCGCGCAGGATGAGGCCGCCGCGGCCAGTCTCGAAGGCTTGGCGGATGCCCGAGCGGCCGAGGATGATGCCGCCCGTCGGGAAATCGGGCCCCGGGATGATGGTCATCAGCTCGTCGAGCCCGATATCGGGATTGGCGATCATCGCGAGAGTCGCGTCGATCACTTCGCTCGGGTTGTGGGGCGGAATGTTCGTCGCCATGCCGACGGCGATGCCGTTGGCACCGTTGACCAGCAGGTTCGGGAAGGCGGCGGGTAGGAACTTCGGTTCTTCCGCACTCTCGTCGTAATTCGGCTGGAAATCGACGGTATCGCGGTCGATGTCGTTGAGCAGGAACATCGAGGCGGTGGCGAGGCGCGATTCCGTGTAGCGCATCGCTGCCGGCGGGTCGCCGTCGACCGAGCCGAAATTACCCTGGCCGTCGATCAGGCGCACGCGCATCGAAAAGGGCTGCGCCATGCGCACGAGCGCGTCGTAAATCGAGCTGTCGCCGTGCGGATGGTATTTACCCATCACGTCACCGGTGATGCGCGCCGACTTGCGATAGGGCTTGTCAGGCGTGAAGCCCGATTCCTGCATTGCGAAGAGGATGCGGCGATGGACCGGTTTCAGCCCGTCCCGCGCGTCGGGCAGCGCGCGGCTGACGATGACGGACATCGCATAGGCGAGATAGGACTGCCGCATCTCATCTTCGAGCATCACGGGCTGCGAAGAGGGCGGCAGGGAAGCAGTCGGATCAGGCGGTGTGGTGTCGCTCAACGGGACTCTCGGAGCTGCTCAGATACGAGCGGGGAAGGGCGGGTCGGGAGGCGACCCGCACACACGGATCTATCGCCGTTGGAGACGGGAAGACATGGAGTTTTTATGCGCCATTTTCCGGATTCGGGCAAGGCGGGAGGGCGGATCACAGCCAGGCGACGCCGCTTGAAGCCGGGCCACGGTACCCCCTCCTCAACCAAAGAGACTGGTGAAGGAGGCAATCGTGCCGCAGGGCGACAAGTCGAAATACACGGACAAGCAGGAACGCAAGGCGGATCATATCGCTGAAGGCTACGAAGAGCGGGGTGTTCCAGAAAAAGAGGCGGAGCGCCGGGCTTGGGCCACCGTCAACAAAGAGGATGGTGGTGGCAACAAGAGCGGCTCCGGCCGCGGCCACAAGACCTCGCATGCCTCGTCCCGCAAGGGTGGCCATATCGGCGGCGCCCATGCGGCAGAGCGACCGAAGGCCGATCGTTCGGCGGCGGCACGGAAGGCGGCGGCCACGCGCAAGCGCAATGCGGCCCAGGGGTCGCACGGGCACCAGGCCTCGAACTGAGGCCAAAAAGAAAAGGGGCGCCCCGGCCGGGACGCCCCTTCTCGTTCCGTCGTGAGGTCCGCCGTTATTCGGCGGCCTTCTCGTCCCGCCGGCCGCCGCCCTTGGCTCCGACCTTGTCTGAGATGTCCTCGCCGGTGGCTTGGTCGACCACGCGCATCGAGAGCTTCACCTTGCCGCGGTCGTCGAAGCCGATGACCTTCACCTTCACGGCGTCGCCCTGGGCGACGACGTCACCCGTCTTGGCGACGCGCGTCGCGGCCAGCTCGCTGATGTGCACCAGCCCGTCCTTGGCGCCGAGGAAGTTCACGAAGGCGCCGAAATCGGCGACCTTCACCACCTTGCCGTTGTAGATCTTGCCGACTTCCGGCTCGGCGACGATGCCGGTGATGCGGTCGATGGCGGCCTGCGTCTTCTCTTCGCTCGTCGAAGCGATTTTGATGGTGCCGTCGTCGTCGATGTCGATCTTGCAGCCCGTGGTCTCGACGATGTCGCGGATCACCTTGCCGCCGGTGCCGATGACGTCGCGGATCTTCTCCTTCGGCACGTTGATCACGGTGATGCGGGGCGCCGTGGCGGCAACACCGCCGCGGGCGCCAGTCAGCGCCTTGGCCATCTCACCCAGGATGTGGATGCGGCCTTCGCGGGCCTGCTGCAGGGCGATCTTCATGATCTCAGGCGTGATGGAAGTAATCTTGATGTCCATCTGCAGGCTGGTGACGCCCGCTTCCGTGCCGGCCACCTTGAAGTCCATGTCGCCGAGATGATCCTCGTCGCCCAGGATGTCGGAGAGCACGGCGAAGCCGCGATCTTCCTTGATCAGGCCCATGGCGATGCCAGCCACCGGGCGCGTCAGGGGTACGCCCGCATCCATCAGGGAGAGCGAGGTGCCGCAGACGGTCGCCATCGAGGAGGAGCCGTTGCTCTCGGTGATCTCGGAGACCACGCGGAGGGTGTACGGGAACTTGTCCTTCGCCGGCAGCAGCGGGTGGATGGCACGCCAGGCGAGCTTGCCATGGCCGATTTCGCGGCGGCCCGGAGAGCCCATGCGCCCGGCTTCACCCACCGAATAGGGGGGGAAGTTGTAGTGCAGCATGAAGTGCTCGCGATATTCGCCGTCCAGCGCGTCGATCACCTGCTCGTCCTGCGCCGTGCCCAAGGTCGCGACGCAGAGTGCCTGCGTCTCCCCGCGGGTGAAGAGCGCGGAGCCGTGGGCGCGCGGCAGAACGCCCACTTCGGCGACGATCGGGCGAACCGTCTTGGTGTCGCGGCCGTCGATGCGCATGCCGGTGTCGAGGATGGCATTGCGGACGATGTCGGCCTCGAGGTCCTTGAACAGACCCTTCGCGGCTTCTGCGTTCAGCCCTTCGGCCGTCAGCGCGGCAGCGGCGGCCTTCTTCGCGGCGGCGATCTTCTCGTAGCGAGCGGCCTTGCCGGTCTCCTTATAGGCGGCGGCGAGATCGGCCCGGGCCAGGGCATCGACGCGGGCCCGCAGCGTGGTCTCTTCCTCGGAGGGCTCGGGCAGAGCCCAGGGCTCTTTCGCCGCATGCTCGGCCAGTTCGATGATGGCGTTGATCACGGCCTGGAAGGCGGTGTGACCGAAGGTCACGGCCTCCAGCATCAGCTCCTCGGACAGTTCCTTCGCCTCGCTCTCGACCATGAGCACGCCTTCGGCGGTGCCCGCGACGACGAGGTCGAGATCGCTCTCTTCCGTCTGCTGGGTGGTCGGGTTGAGGACGAACTCACCATTGATGCGGGCCACGCGGGCGGCGCCCACCGGTCCGAAGAAGGGGATGCCGGAGAGCGTCAGCGCGGCCGAGCAGCCGATCATGGAGACGATGTCCGGATCGTTCTCGAGGTCATGGCTGAGGACGGTGGCGACGACCTGCACCTCGTTGCGGAAGCCTTCGGGGAAGAGCGGGCGGATCGGACGATCGATCAGGCGGCTGACGAGCGTCTCGTTCTCGGAGGGACGACCCTCACGCTTGAAGAAGCCGCCCGGGATCTTGCCGGCCGCGAAGGCCTTTTCCTGGTAGTTGACGGTGAGCGGGAAGAAGTCCTGACCCGGCTTCACGGTCTTGGCGCCGACCGCCGTGCAGAGCACGATCGTGTCGCCATAGGTGATCATCACGGCGCCGTCGGCCTGGCGGGCGATCTTGCCGGTCTCCAGGATCAGGGGCCGGCCGCCCCATTCGATTTCCTTGCGGAAGTAGTTGAACATGCGAACATCCTTGTCGTTGCGGACGGATGCGACGGCACGGGATGGGGAACCGGGGGCTTCCGAAGCGGACTTCGGCGTCTCGGGCGGCATGGGGAGCGGAGAGGCGGCCCTTGGGTAAAGAGGCTGCTTCCGCCGGCCATGTGGCCGGAAACGCCGGAGGGGTCCTGGCCTATGCGTCAGGCCCGGCCGGCCTATCCTGTAGAACCGCCGCTTCCGCGGCTCGGGGCACCCCCATGGGCGCCCTTGGTTTCGCCGCTTGCGCGGCCTGTCTTGCTTTTGCCACCCGAAGCGGGCGGTGGCCACCTCCCACCCCGGAGAACGGATCCTGGGCGGGAAGTGGTTTCGCCGGGTTTAGCGGCGGAGGCCGAGACGGCCGATGAGCGTGGAATAGCGCTCGTTATCGGTCTTCTTCAGATAGTCGAGCAGGCGGCGGCGGCGGCCGACGAGCATGAGAAGGCCGCGACGGCTATGGAAGTCCTTCGCGTGGATCTTCAGGTGCTCGGTGAGGCTGGAGATGCGCTCGGACAGCAGGGCGATCTGGACCTCGGGGCTGCCCGTGTCGTTCGCGCCACGTGCATAGTTGGAGATAAGCGCAGAGCGCTCCTCGGCGGTGATCGACATCGTGTGCGTTCCTATGACAGAGGGTTAGAGCAGGCGCTCGGGCTTCATCCAGCCCTCTTCGAGCCGGCACAAACCGATCACGCGGCCCCCCACCATCGCCCGAACGGTCCCGCTTGCGGGATCGGCCGTCTCTGGTATCCGCCCCATCAAGTCGACCAGGCTGAGCGCCTGGCCATGCCGGAGCTGAATGGCTTCGCCTTCGGTCAAGGCCAGCGCCGGGATGTCGGCCAGCGCGGTCGCGACCGGCAGCAGAAGCGCCGGAGAGATGGGGGCCGTATCCCCCTCCTGCGCCAGTTTGTCCAGGGAAATCGCCATCTCTTCGGTGAAGGGGCCGACCCGCAGCCGGCGCAGGACGGTGATATGGCCGAGCGAGCCGCAGGCAATCGCGATGTCGCGGGCGAGGCTGCGCATATAGACGCCCTTGCCGGATTCTACCTCGAAGACCGCGGTATCGGCATCGGGCCGGGCGATCAGCGCGAAGCGGTCGATCTGCGCCGGGCGCGGTTCCAACACCGGGGCGCGGCCTTCGCGCGCCATGTCATACGCCCGCTCGCCGGCCACCTTGATGGCGGAATAGATGGGGGGCACCTGCATGATGAGGCCGCGGAAGGCCGGCAGTGCCGCTTCGATCGTCGCAGTATCGGGCCGCACCTCCGAGGTGCCGGTGACCGTGCCTTGCGCGTCATCGGTGTCTCGGGCTTCGCCGAAGCGCAGAGTGAACTGGTAGCGCTTGGTCCCGTCCATCACATAGGGCACGGTCTTGGTGGCGGCGCCGAAGGCGATGGGCAGAAGCCCCGTGGCCAGCGGGTCCAGCGTGCCGCCGTGGCCGGCCTTCTGCGCGTCGAAGAGCCGCTTCAGCTTGTTCACCATGTCGGTGCTGGTCGGGCCCTCGGGCTTGTCGAGGATGAGCCACCCATCCAGGGGGCGGCCGCGCGGGCGGCGAGTCTTCATGGCGTCGGATCAGTGCAACAGAGAAAGCGGGAAGGGGCGGGGCTATGGCAGGAGATGGCAGGCCTCGCAAGAGAAAGCGGCGCGGAGCTGCCGGCCGCTCGCCTGCGGTGCCGGCAGGGCGGCTGCGCTGCGGCGCCCGCGCAAGACGGCTGACAGACGCGCCTCCTTCCCGTATGTGACGCGCCATGACCGACACGCCGCTTTCCCGCATCCGCAACTTTTCCATCATCGCCCATATCGACCACGGCAAGTCCACTCTGGCCGACCGGTTGATCCAGGCGACCGGCGCGCTCACCCAGCGCGAGATGAAGGAGCAGGTGCTCGACTCCATGGAGCTGGAGCAGGAGCGCGGCATTACCATCAAGGCGCAGACCGTCCGCCTCAACTACACGGCGAAGGACGGGGAGACCTATGTCCTGAACCTGATGGACACGCCCGGCCATGTCGACTTTGCCTATGAGGTCAGCCGCAGCCTCGCCGCCTGCGAGGGCTCGCTGCTCGTCGTCGATGCGAGCCAGGGCGTGGAGGCGCAGACGCTGGCGAACGTCTACCAGGCGATCGACGCGGGACACGAGATCGTGCCGGTGCTCAACAAGATCGACCTGCCGGCCGCCGAGCCCGAGCGCGTGAAGCAGCAGATCGAGGACGTGATCGGGCTGGACGCTTCCGACGCCGTCGAGATCAGCGCCAAGACCGGCCTCAACATCGAAGGTGTGCTGGAAGCCCTCGTCACCCGCCTGCCGCCGCCGGAAGGCGAGGCCGAGGCGCCGCTCAAGGCGCTGCTGGTGGATAGCTGGTACGACGCCTATCTCGGCGTCATCATCCTGGTGCGCATCAAGGACGGCCATCTGCGGAAAGGACAGAAAATCCGCATGATGGCGAAGGGCGCCGTCCACACCGTGGATCAGGTCGGCGTCTTCCGCCCCAAGATGGAAGCGGTGGAGAGCCTCGGCCCCGGCGAGATGGGCTACATCACCGCCGCCATCAAGACGGTGGCCGATTGCGACGTGGGCGACACCATCACCGACGACCGGCGCCCCGCGGCGGAGGCCCTGCCGGGCTTCAAACCCTCCGTCCCCGTCGTCTGGTGCGGCCTTTTCCCCGTGGACGCGGACGATTTCGAGAAGCTGCGCGACAGCCTAGCCAAGCTGCGCCTCAACGATGCGAGCTTCCATTACGAGGCCGAGACCTCGGCGGCGCTCGGCTTCGGCTTTCGCTGCGGCTTCCTCGGCCTGCTGCATCTGGAAATCATCCAGGAGCGCCTGTCGCGCGAATTCGACCTTGATCTCATCGCGACGGCACCCTCCGTCGTCTATCACATCTACGACCAGAAGGGGGCGATGGAGCCCCTGCACAATCCGGCCGACATGCCGGACGTGACCAAGATCGCCCGCATCGAGGAGCCATGGATCAAGGCGAACATCATGGTGCCGGACGATCACCTGGGCGCCGTGCTCACCCTCTGCAACGAGCGGCGCGGCCAGCAGCAGGACCTGACCTATGTCGGCAACCGCGCCATGGCGGTCTATCGCCTGCCGCTGAACGAGGTGGTCTTCGACTTCTACGACCGGCTGAAATCCTCGACCAAGGGCTATGCGAGCTTCGATTACCAGATGGACGGCTATGAGGAGAGCGACCTCGTGCGCATCTCCATCCTGGTGAATGCCGAGCCCGTGGACGCCCTGAGCTTCATCGCCCATCGCAGCCAGGCGGAAAGCCGCGGCCGGGCGATCTGCGCCAAGCTCAAGGATCTCATCCCGAAGCAGCTCTTCAAGATCGCCATCCAGGCGGCGATCGGCGGGCGTATCATCGCCCGCGAGACGATCGGCGCGCTCTCCAAGGACGTGACGGCGAAGTGCTACGGCGGTGACATCAGCCGCAAGCGCAAGCTGTTGGAGAAGCAGAAGGAAGGCAAGAAGCGCATGCGGCAGTTCGGCAAGGTGGAAATCCCGCAGAGCGCGTTCCTCGCCGCCCTCAAGATCGACGGGTGAGGCGGCGCCCGACCCGCGGCGGAAAAGCGCGCCGGGAATGCGACGGGGGGAGTTGCACTCCCCCCTGGTTCTAGCTAGGAAACGCTACCCTCAGCTGGAGAGATGGCCGAGCGGCTTAAGGCGCACGCTTGGAAAGCGTGTGTACGTGCAAGCGTACCGTGGGTTCGAATCCCACTCTCTCCGCCATTTTGTCTATAAGTCATTGATTTCAATCACTTAAGTCTTCGCTCTGCCCCCCGTGTGACACACGTTTGTGATACACGCCAGAGGGGCCGGAATGCGTCTTCCGCCGCATGTGATTCGCCGCCGTCAGGGGCTCTACCTCCGGCTCCGGCTGCCAGCCGACCTGACTAGGGTCACTCGTAAAAGATATATCGTAAGAACCCTCGGCACGTCTGATGCTCGCTTAGCACGTGGACGTGCGGCTATTGTCTCTGGTCGAGTTCATGAAGCGATTGAGCGGGCGCGAATGGAGATAGCGGGGACGTTCTTGGGTAAGCCGATAAGCGGCTTGACGGCTGAGGATATTCGTCGCCTCCGCGATACCCCTGCCGCCGCTGAAGCCGCTCTTAACGCGATGGATGAGGCCGACCGCGCCGCTTTGGCGGCCCGACTCGATGCCCTGGTTTCGGCGGCTGAACGGGAGAATGCCGTCATTCGCGGCGAGAATCGGATGCTTGAAATCGCTCTCGATGTTCATCGTGATGCTCATCAGTCGGGGCTTATCGAAGGGCTCAAGCAAGCCATCGCCGCAGGTGGGTCAGCCCTTCCACCGAAGCTGTTGGCACATCCTGACGCAGCGGTGCCCTGGATGAGCTTTCAAGACCAGTTCCTCGCATCGCGAGGGGAACTCAGTGATGGGACGCTTAAAACCTATCGCCAGTTTTTTCGCGACTTAGAGACTGCCATCGGAGTCAAGAATCTTGGCGACCTTACGACGCGCGACATCGCCAAATACGGTGACTTGGTTGGAGAAAAAGGGGAGTAATCGAGGCTCCGGAGTCCTGGGCCGAAAAACCATCATCCGGCAACTCGGCTATGCAAAATCGCTGACGGCTTGGGCAAAATCAAAGGGGATGATACCCGAGGATATTGGCGCTGGGGTGGAAATCCGGAGGCGTACGAGAGAGGAGAAGCGGAAAGACGATGAGGGAGCAAAACGCGGCTTCACGAATGCAGAACTGAAAAGGCTCTTCGACTCTCCATTGTTTGTTGGGTGCTATAGTCGCTTCTATCGCCATAAATCCGGAAATCTCGTCTACAAAGACTCAAAATTTTGGATCATGCTCGTTGCTCTGATGACCGGAGGGCGGGTCGAAGAGCTTGCAACCGCGCCCTCTCATCTTGTGAATTTTGAAGGTGTGCTCTGTCTAGATCTAACACGCGCAACGAAAACTTTGAATTCTCCCCGCCTCGTCCCGATTCAAAAGGCGCTCAGGCGAATCGGATTCGTTGCTTATGCAAGTAGCCAAGCTGAAAAGGGGGCTCTACTCTTTGAAGACCGTCAAGCAAGCGCTGATTGGTCCAAATGGACAAACCGCTACATTGACAATATCTTGGGCAATGATGTGACCGTCAGTTTTCACAGCTTTCGTCACACCTTCCGCCAAAGCTGCTCCGCGGCAGGGTTTGGGGATTATTTGGCTGATAAGCTTATGGGTCATAAAGGTGACAAAAGATCTATGGGTTCACACTATGGCAAGGCTCTGACCCCTGACGAAGCAAGACTCGTAGCTGAGAAGCTTTGTTGTCCTATACATCTGGATCATATCGCTATCTAAGTTTTTGGGGCGAGCGCATGCTAAAAAGTCTACTTTCATTTTTCAATGACAATGAAGGCTTCGCCATTTGGGTTCAAGCCGTTGGGGCTATTGCAATCATAGCGGTGACCGCGTGGGTGTCCAGTAGGGATTTGCGGGAGATTCGACGACGCGAAGCCAAAACACGTCAAATTATGCGGGAAAGTGTCGCGACTGTTGCAGAGATGTCCTGTAAATCGCTCAATGAACTACTCAGAAAGTACAGCCACAATCAGCCTTATCAACTAGAACAAGCCTTCAAAGAATTCTACAATCCAAGTGAATTCAGTGCGTTTGTTGATGCCTTATCTGCGCTTTCTCTGTTAAGCTTTGATGACCCCAGGTTGATTGTTGCTTTAATGAATCTTAGGGGACTCGTAGGGGCCATTAGCAAGCGTCTGGATACTGCTTATGCGTCGTCGGGGTCGAGTTCTGCTAACATTGTAAGTCTTGAGTTCGAGAAAATCCGTAACCTGAAAACTCCGTTTTTTAACTCTGTGGCGAGTATTCTACGGATTGTTCGAGGGCATTCCGCTGAAGCGGAAATTAGTCGTATGGCCTCTCAATGATTCAACTGGTTCCCTGGCCGCACGGCCCGAGCCCGAAGGGCGAAGTCACCGAGTGTCACCTCGTCGCTCGCACCACGTTGGAGCCGTCCCCGCTTTCCAGCCCCTGCTAGCCAGGGGCCGTAGCAAGCGGAGCAGCCTGTTTGCCCGAAAGGCGCCCATGGAGCGCAAATGAGGGCAAACAGGCTGTGGTAAGCGGGGACGGCGGGCACTCTCTCAGTCTCGGCACATTGCTATCTGTTCGTCGCTCATGCCTTCCACGAAGGCATAGATGAGCATGTCGTCGCCTTCGATTTTACAGTCGTCGAAAGGGGGACGGTTTTTTTTAACAGACCATCTGACAACGAGATTTTCACGGGTTCGTGTCGTCCGTCGACGGCCACTTTTTGTTCGCGGGGCAGCGATAGTTTCAATCACGTCGGCATATCGTGCCCACGGCGTGTATGAAATATCACGAGGTGCAAAGTCGTCGAAATGAACGGTGATTTTCATCAAACTAAGTCCTCTTGCTGATTGAAAAAAGACTGTTAGGACATGCCGAACGCTGGCGGGTAGTGCAAAATTGTTGTTTTGTGTTGTGCAAATTTGCACAATGCTTACCGCTCTAGTCGTAGATGAGGGCTGGTTCATCGCGTCGTTCGATTGCTTCTTTTCGGTCCATCTCTTCGCGGAGCTGTTCTTTGCGCTCTCGCTCTCTCCGTTCCCATTCAAGCGCCGCTTTCATCGCGTCTTGAATGCGACCCTCGGATGCCGCCCAGATTGCCACTTCATCACCATCACACACTGCTGCGACCAGGGACCCGGCATTTGCTCTGTCTATTATGGTCGCCAGGGCTCCTAAGGAACGCTCATGCCGCACGGCGGTATCTATCGCGAAACGCCGCTTTTGCTCTGGCGCCCACGCATTGAACCGCACCGGGTTTCCCGGAGGCTCCAACTTCCAAGTAGAGTGGAGCTATGACGAGCAAGACGACGAACAAATTCAGCCCTGAGGTTCGG